>JAAZJI010000233.1 GCA_012800465.1 Spirochaetales bacterium | reverse complement strand
TCCTCGGGAAGATCGGGATGCAGAGCGGCGAGCCGATCGAGCACCGGATGCTCTCCAACGCGATCGAAAAAGCCCAGAAACGGGTAGAGGACCGGAACTTCGAGATCCGGAAGCACCTCCTCGACTACGATGACGTCCTCAACGAGCAGCGGAACTTCCTCTACCGCGAGCGGGATGCGATCCTCACATCCGATGGACTTGTCGAACGAGTGAGGGAGTTGACCCATCAGATGATCGAAGAGGAGGTCACCGAGATTTTCGCCCGGACGAAAGACCCGAAGGAACAAGCGAAGCTTCTTGCCGATGTCACCCGGACCCTGATGCTCACCTCCACCCCCTTCGAAGGGGCCTTCACGAAGGATGCCGTCATCGCTCACTTGGGTGGATCGGCGGACAGGGAGATCGACGAAAAGCTCAAGATCACCGGCAACGCTCCCCTGAACGAATTCCTCCGCTTCAACTACCTGAGGCAAATCGACATCCGATGGCAAAATCATCTCGTGGCGCTCGAGGATCTGCGGGATGCGGTGGGCCTGAGGTCATACGCCCAGAAGAACCCCCTGGTCGAATACAAGGTCGAGGGGTTCGAAATCTTCACCCGGATGCTCGATGCGATCGGGCTGTTCATCGTCCAGACCCTCCAGCGGGTGAAGATCACCCCCCAGAAGGAACCATACCGGCGCGCTCCGGCTCGGCACAAGGTGGTGGAATCCCACTCCCAGCAACTCGCCTTCACCCATGAAGGACCTCTACCTGCGAAGGAGAATCGGGTTGCCACGGTGAGAAGGGACGGCCCGAAGGTGGGAAGGAACGACCCCTGTCCCTGCGGAAGCGGCAAGAAGTACAAGCACTGTCACGGTGCATAGGACCGCTAGAAGAACTGTTCCGGATCCAAGGGGATTCCAAGCTGTTCGATCGTGAAGAAGAGGTGGGGCTCTCCGCTGAGGCCGAGGAGATCCCCCTGGGCGACCGAGTCGCCGCCGCTCGCCTCGACCGTGCTCAGGTTGTGGTATCCGGTCCGATACCCGCCTTCATGGCTGAGGATTATGTACCGGCTTTGCCCGTCCGCCTCGAAGCCCGTGTCGGCGACCTCCCCGTCGGCGGCGGCCTTGACCGGTTCATCTTTTGAAGTACGGATCCGAACCCCGCTTTCCTGATCGAAGCGGACGAGGATCGTCCCCGGCGCCGGTTTGATGAACTGAACCGGAGCGATGTCGGTGTATTGCGAAGAAGCGGTTGAAGAGGTGTCTTGGATAAAGAGTTTCTGGCCGGCCTTGATCTGATCATTCGCAAGCCCGTTCAATTCCTGAAGGGTCGCCCAGCCGTACGGAAGGTTCAACGTCCAGACGATCGTGGAGAGCATGTCCCCTTCCCGGACCGTATAGTAGTGTCCGTCCCGATCGGGAATCTTCAGCGAGGTGCCGTCGGTGACCGCCTGGACGTTTCTGATCTCGTTGATCGAGACCAGCGTCTGCACCTTCAGGCCGTAGTGCCCGGCGATCGAGTTGAGATCTTCCCCCGCCTGCACGACGTGGGTGGTGAACCGGACGCTCGTACTTGAAGGAGGCCGGGCATCGAGGCGTTGCGCCTGAACAACCGGTTCGCTCGGTCCGGGCGGCGGGACAGGCTCTTCGGCGACGGGAGGCTGCTCTTCGATGACCGCCTCCGGCTTCACCGCTTCTTCGGGGACGCTGAACCGGAGCCAGAGGAAGATCACCGCGACGCAGACGGCGATTCCGAGAACGACCACCCCCAGAAGGGTCCCGCTGGGACCCCGCCTCCGTTTTCGCCTCGAGGAATTCCGGTCGTGCATATCATCGTAGTAGTCTCGCGCCATATCTCGACATTGCCTCCCCCCCATAGTAGTATAAATCGACCATGACTACCAGTCCAAATCACCGGCATATCACCTTCTTCATCGCCCTCGTCGGGGTTGCCTTGCTTGGTTTGGCGATCAGATTCGGAGTCTTGATGCTGAAGGATCTTAAGCGCGCCAAGCGGTACGAGGATCCCGTCGTCGCCGAACGGGTCGTCCGGGGGACGATCTACGACCGAAACGGCCGAATCCTGGCGATCCAGACCCCCTCCTGGGGGGTCTACTTCCACCTGACCAGGATACGGGACCTGGAGCTGGTCAGCGAGGTCGTCGCCCCCTTCGTCCGGATGAGCCCTTCCGAAATCATCGAACGGACAAAAAACTACACCACCTACGCCCAGATCAGCGCTCGGATCGAGGAGGACCGGGTGGAGCCGCTGCGGGCCGCCCTTGCCCGGTACGACCTCCTCGATTCCGTCACCATCGAGAAACGGATCGGGCGGACCTACCCCTCGCTCTTTCACGCCGCCCAGATCCTCGGCTTCACCAACGCCGATGGGGAAGGGATCGAAGGACTCGAGTACTCCCTGGAAAAACAGCTCAACCCCTACCCCGCGGTCGGCAAGGAGCGGATCACCTATGGATACGACGTCCATCTCACCCTGGACATGGATATCCAGTACGCTTTGGATGTCCAGCTTCAGGAGATCGCGAACCGCTACGATCCGAACACCGTGATGGGAATCATCATGGATGCAAAAAACGGCGACATCCTCGCCCTCGGAAGCTACCCGTGGTATGACCCCAACGCGTTCAACCGTTCGAATCCCCGCCAGCGGACGAACAACACGGTCAGCACCCTCCTGGAACCGGGGTCGGTCTTCAAGCTCTTCAGCCTCGCTTCGGTTCTCAAGGCCGGCGAGGCTGAGCTTGACGAGAGCTTCGAGTGCACCGGAAGCTACTCCTTCCCGGCCGGCGGTTCGACGGTGACGATCACCTGCTCCACCCCACATGGGACGGTCGACCCCGAGACGATGATCGCCAAGTCCTGCAACGGGGCGATCGCCCACTGGGCGCGCCAGACCGATGAGGAGCTGTTTTATCGGACGCTGGTCGACCTGGGGTTCACCCGCAGCTGGGATATCGGCCTCCCCTCCCGCCCCAGGGCCCGCATCGCGGATCCTTCGACGTGGTCGGCTCGGAGCCAAGCGACGATCGCCTTCGGCCAGGAGCTGTTGGCCACGGCGCTCCACCTCGCTACCGCCGCCACGGCGCTGGGGATCGACGGCGATCTCCTGCATCCCCACCTGATTCTCCGAATCACCGACCCGACCACCGGTACGGTCGTGGACCGGAGACGGAAGGAGGTCGTCGCCCACCTGTTCGACGAATCTCATACCAGGATCATCAGAGAAGGGATGCACAAGGCGACAAGCGATGAAGGAACCGGGTACAAAGCCCGGGTGAAGGATTTCGAGATCGGGATCAAGACGGGGACCGCCCAGCTCTTCAACCCCGAGACGAACTCCTACGGAGACGGGTCGACCCTCGCATCCAGCCTGGCCCTCGCCCCGATCGAAAATCCCGCCTACATCATCTACATCGGGGTCGAAGGTGGGCGCGGCTGGGGCGCCGATCTGGCCGCTCCTGCGGTCGGCAACCTCGTCCAGGCCCTCATCAGCCCGGGAAAGCTCAGAAAAACTCGCTGAGTTCGATCGTGAAGCCGTGGAGCCGGCTGAAGAGGTACTGCTCGTTCGCCAGGCTGAACCCCATCGCGACGCTCGCCCCTTCCCCGAAGGCCAAAAGGGGCAGATCCGCCATGTTCGCGAGGGCGAGCACGTTGCCCAGGGTATGGGTCTCGTCGGTCTTGGCAAAGGCGAGGGCCGCCGAAATCCCCGGGGGAAGCAGTCTGGTTACGGCGAGCATGTCGCTGACCTTGGAGGATCCGCCGAACACCAGGACGAGCACCTGCGAAGGGGTCCGGAGCGTCGGAAGAAGCGGAATGACCTCATGGATGTTCCCCAGATCGACGATCAGGTGGTCGTAGCTGTCCAGGCGGGCAATCTCATCGAAGTCGCCGATCCGTTCATATCCGACCCCGCAGTCGTGGGCGAGCAGCCGCAACAGGCGGTCGTTCGGCGATCCGATCTCGACCAGGGCGATCTTCTTCTGGTCGTGAAGGCGGAGGAAGCGGGCGATCTTCGCCGCCATCGTGGTCTTTCCGCTTCCGGCCGGGCCGGCGACGAGGATCTCCCGCTCCCTGATCTCCTCCTTGAAGCGGAGGTTGTCGAAGAGGTGGTGGAGCAGGCGGAACTCGACCTCCCGCTCGAGCAGCGATTGCTCGTGGTTCCGAAGACTCTCCTCCACCGGCCTGATGAAGGAGTACGGCAGGTCGTTCGCCGCGATCAGGGCCGCCAGGGCGCTCGATCCGTGGTCTTCCTCCTCCTGCCTCTTCGTCCCGACGAGGTAATAGAGGATCTCGCACCGGTTCTTCCCCTTTTCCAGGCGGTCATATCGGGCATGGATCCGGACGCTGTTGCCGTGACGGGAGCGGATCTCCCGAAGAGCTCGGTCATAGTCGCTGGCGGTGTGGCGCAGAAATTCCATATCGCTCCTAAAGAATGAACCGGCTAAGGTCCTGGTCCTCGACGATATCGCCGAGGCGCTCGTCGACATACGCTTCGGTTATTGAAATATGTTGGCCGGAAAGCTCGTCGGCGCTGAAGGAAAGCTCCTCCAAAAGCCGCTCCATGATCGTAAACAGCCTGCGGGCCCCGATGTTGTCGTGGGAGGCGTTCACCCTGAAAGCGATCTCGCTGATCCGACGGATCGCCGCATCCTCGAAGGTGATCTCGACCCCCTCCGTCCTCAGAAGCTCCCGGTACTGCATCGTCAGGGCGTTCTTCGGTTCGGTGAGGATCCGGTGGAAATCATCCGCCGTCAGGTCGTTCAGCTCGACCCGGAGGGGAAACCGCCCCTGAAGCTCGGGGATCAGGTCGCTGGGCTTGGAGACGTGGAACGCACCGCTGGCGATGAAGAGGATATGGGTGGTGTCGACCACTCCCCACTTCGTCGATACGCTCGTTCCTTCGACGATCGGAAGGATGTCCCGCTGGACCCCCTCCCGGGAGACGTCGATCCCGCTGCCGGAGGAGCCGCTTTTGGCGACCTTGTCGATCTCGTCGATGAAGACGATCCCCATCTGTTCGACCCGCTCCTTCGCCTCGTCGACCGCCCGGTCGTTGTCGACCGCCTTCTCCGTCTCCTCTTCGGTGAGGATCTCCCGGGCGCGCCTGATCGTGACCTTCCTCACATGGCCTTTGCCGCCGAAGATCGAGCCGAGGCTCGCCATCGCCTCTTGGATCTCCTCCATGTTGGGAGCGCCCATCACCTCGATCCCCACGTGCTTCCGCGCCTGCACGTTCAGCTCGATCGTCCGCTCGTCGAACTTCCCCTCGCGGAGCATCGTCCGGAAACGCTCGCGGAGCCGGTCGTCCCCTTCGGGGGCCACGATGTCCATGCCGGATTCGTTCTTCATCTGGGGCAGCAGCAGATTCAGAAGCCGCTCCTCCACCCGTGCTTTCACATTCTCCGCCTGAGCCTCCGCAAGCTCGGCCTTCGTCTGCTGGAGGGCCACGCTCATCAGGTCGCGGATGATCGATTCCACGTCCCGACCGACATACCCCACCTCGGTGTACTTCGTCGCTTCCACCTTGATGAACGGAGCGTTGGACAGCTTGGCGATCCGGCGGGCGATCTCCGTCTTGCCGACCCCGGTGGGCCCGATCATGATGATGTTCTTAGGCGAAACCTCGTCGCGGATCGCTTCGGGCAGCTTCTTGCGACGGGTGCGATTGCGGATCGCGACCGCGATCGTCCGTTTGGCGGCCTCCTGGCCGATGATATACTTGTCGAGCTCGGCGACGATCTCTTTCGGCCTGAGCTCGTCCAGCCTTCGTACAGTGGAACTTTCCATGCCTTACAATACCTCGGTGATGATCGAATCGTTCGTATAGATGCAGATCGAAGAAGCGACTTCAACGCTTTTGCGGGCGATCTCCTCGGCGCTGAGCGTGCTTTCGCCGTCCAGATACGCCAGGGCGGCGGCAAGAGCGTAGTTTCCCCCGCTGCCGATCCCGATCACATCCCGCTCCGGGTCGACCACGTCCCCGGTCCCGCTTATCAGGTAGATCTTCTTTCCGTCGCTGACGACCATCATCGCCTGCAGCTGGCGCAGGGTGCGGTCGGTTCGCCATTGCTTCGCCAGCTCGACGGCGCTTCGGGTCAGGTCCCCGCCATGCTCCTTCAGCTTCGTCTCGAAGAGCTCGAAGAGGGTGAACGCATCGGCGGTGGTTCCGGCGAACCCCGTGATCACCTTCCCGTCATGGAGCCGGCGGACCTTGTGGGCGTTGCCTTTCAGCACCGCATCGCCGTACGTGACCTGGCCGTCACCGGCTATCGCCACGTGGCCGTCCTTCCGGACCGCCACGATCGTTGTTCCTTTGAAATCATTCATCGCGTATTCCTTCTCCCGTGGGGATGATGCTCGAGTACGACCTTCTTCAGGCGCGCTTGGGAAACATGG
>JAAZJI010000019.1 GCA_012800465.1 Spirochaetales bacterium | reverse complement strand
AATCTATAGGTTGAAACTGTGGGGGGGGTGGAAAGAAATAACCCGTTGAAAAGTGGAAACTTTTAACCCGATGCTAGGTGGAAAAAATTAACCCGACGCTGGCAGTTCCGGATTATACCACCAATTATCCGATATTAATACGGAATTGTTTGGAAATTAGCGCTTCAATGGAAGTACTCTACCCCGAAGCTCATCACCTTGACAATCTCTGTAACCCAAATTTGTAATAGGATATTACAAAAAATTTGACTTTCCATTCCCATGATGGTAGCGTGTAGGTACAAAAACGGAGGTAGCGATGAAAAAACTTGGATTTGGAATCATTGGATTAGGTGCGATCGCCGATTTTCATGCCCGGGCGATTCAGGAGCTGGAGGGGTGCGAGCTTGTAGCCTGCTACCACTATCGAGAGGAACGGGCGAACGAGTTTGCCGGGAAGTACGGGTGCACAGGGTACACCGACCTGGATGCATTCCTCGCGGACGATCGGCTCGACATCGTATCGATCGCGACTCCGTCGGGAGCCCACCTCGAGGGGGCCCTGGCAGCGGCGAAGGCGAAGAAGCACGTGATCATCGAGAAGCCGCTGGAGATCACCAAGGATCGCTGCACACAGATCATCGACGCCTGCAAGGAGCATGGCGTGAAGCTTGCCGGCATCTTCCAGTCCCGGTTCTTCGATTCCTCCCGGATCATCAAGGAAGCGATCGAGAAGGGACGTTTCGGGAAGATCGTGATGGCGGACGCCCAGGTGAAATGGTACCGGAGCCAGGCGTACTACGACAGCGCGGCGTGGCGGGGGACGTGGGCGTTGGACGGCGGCGGTGCGCTGATGAACCAATCGATCCACGCGATCGACCTGCTCCTGTGGCTGGTCGGGGATGTCTCGGAAGTGTTCGCCTTCGCCGACACCCTTTCCCACGAGCGGATCGAAGTCGAAGATACCGCGGTGGCGACGTTGCGCTTCGACAACGGGGCGATGGGGGTCATCGAAGGAACCACCAGCGCCTATCCGGGGTTCCTGAAGCGTCTGGAGATCCTTGGCACGAAGGGAAGTGCGATCCTGGAGGAAGAATCGATTATCGCCTGGCAGTTCGAAGATGAGGAGCCGGGAGATGAAGAGATCCGCAAAACGTTCCTCGATTCGACGGAGACCGGTGGAGGAGCCGCCGATCCGCTTGCGATCGGGCATCATGGCCATACGAGGAATTTCGCTTCCTTCGTGAAATCGATCAGGGAGGACGCTCCCGTCGAGGTCTCCGGTCTCGAAGCCAGACGGTCGGTCGAACTGATCGAAGCGATCTATCGGAGCGCCAAGAGCGGAAAGAAGGTCAATCTTCCGCTTTAGGAGATGGCGGGGCAGCCTTCGCCGAGGAGCAACTCCATTTTTTGCTTAAGGAGGAAGGCTGCAGCTCCCAGCACGGAGCCGTAATCACCTTGGCTTCCCTTGCTGATTTTCAATGAGGAGACCTGCCAGTCGAGCAAGTGGGCGTACGCCTCCTTGCGCACCTCGTCGACGAGGAACGTGCTGGCATCACCGATCGGGCCTCCGATGACGATTTCATCGGGGGCTATTACATTGGAGAGCGTCAAAATGGCAATCCCCAGCGCTGATGCGATGTGCGAGAGACACGATTGTGCGTGAGGATCACCCCCTTCGGCGAGATCGACGAGAAGCTTTGCCGTTATTGGTTGATCGGCGTACGCCCCAAGGAACGTCGAATCCTCTTTCATCCTCCCGTGCGCGTATGCAAGCAACGCTTTTTCCGATGCCATCGCTTGAAGACAGCCGTACTGGCCGCACCCGCACAGCGGACCGTGGGGATCGATCACCATGTGCCCGAAGCGGTACTTCGTGGCGTTCAGGAGGGAACCTTCGAGATAGACGGAGCCCGCTATGCCGGTTCCCACACCCAGATAGATGATGTTTTTCGTCAGATCGTGCCCACCGAAGGTCAGCTCGGCGACCCCGTTCGCCCGATAGCGGTTGATGATGTAGGCCTTCTTCCCCGTCGCTTCTTCAACCAGCTGCTTGAGTGGAAATGGTTTTGTCCAACCCATGTCGTCGGCCCGGACGACGGTTCCGCTTTTAGGGTCGATCAAGCCCGGCGACCCGATTCCATAGCCCGGAAGCAACGGTCTGTCCACCTTCGACTCGACATGGCGCAATCCCTGAAGGAGCGCTTTGACCGTTTCATCCTGATCGGTCGTTTCAACGTGTTCTTTGTGGGTGAGAAGAGGTTTTCCATTCAGGTTTGCCACGCAAAACGTCCATAATTTCGAACTGTATGCCGCCCCGATCGCATGCCAATGGGTTCCGTCGAGAACCAGAGGGGTTCCGGGTCGTCCCCGACCGCTTCTCTCGGTTTCAAGCTCGCTGATGAGATGAGTAGCCATGAGTTTTTTGACGACCATGGAGACGGCGGTTCGACTCAACCCCAGATGCTTGGCGATCTGAGCCCGGGAGGGCTCGGTCAAGTCGGTCTCAATCGCCTT
>JAAZJI010000232.1 GCA_012800465.1 Spirochaetales bacterium | reverse complement strand
AGCCGTGAAAATACCGCTGCTTCATTCATCATCATCTTCCTCTATTAAATGAAATCCTTCAATTTTCTGCTTCGTTTCGGGTGGCGGAGCCTCCTCAGGGCCTTCGCTTCGATCTGTCGGATCCGCTCCCGGGTCACCTCAAAATACAACCCCACTTCCTCGAGTGTCAACGAGTAGCCGTCCTCCAGGCCGAACCGCATCTTCAGCACTTCCTGCTCCCGCGCCGGCAGCGTACCGAGCACCTCCTTCAGCTGCTCCTGAAGCAGCGAATAGGCGGTCTGCTGGGCGGGGTTCTCCACATCCTTGTCCTCGATGAAATCGCTGAGGAGGGAATCCTCCTCCTCCCCGACCGGCGTCTCGAGGCTGATCGGTTCGCGGGCGACATTCTTGACGCTCTTCACCCGCTGCTCGGTCCAGCCGAGCTTTTCGGCGACCTCCTCATCGGTCGGCTCCCGCCCGAGGCTCTGCATCAGCATCCTCGACTCGCGGACGACTTTATTGATCTGTTCGATCATATGCACCGGAACCCGGATCGTCCGGGCCTGGTCGCTGATCGAACGGGTGATCGCCTGACGGATCCACCATGTGGCGTAGGTGGAGAACTTGAAGCCCTTGCGGTACTCGAACTTCTCCACCGCCTTGATCAGGCCGATATTCCCCTCCTGGACGAGGTCGAAGAAGTGGAGCCCCCGATTGGTGTACTTCTTGGCGATCGAGACGACGAGCCGCAGGTTTGCCCGGATCAGCCGGTCCTTCGCATCCTTCATCATCTTCTGGCCGTACTTGATCCGGTCGGCCAGCTCCAGGATCGCTTCGCTCCGCTCCTCGAACTCGAACTCGATCTGCTTGAGCACCTTGTGGGTGATCTGGAGCTCCCGGATCAGATCCTTGATCGTATCGCTGGAGAGATGCAGCTCCTCTTCGATCAGGGCGGCTTTCGACTGGGTCGCCAGATCCTTTCCGAGCTGCCGCAGATCGCGAGCGGTCCGGATGTTCAGCTTGTTCTCAAGCTGCTGCTTCTTCTCGTTGTACGATCGGATCTTGTATTCCGCTTCGATGAAGTCGTCGGTGAACGCGAGAATCTCCTCCGGCTGCAGTTCGATCGTCGCGAGCTTCTTGAGCAGGGTCTGTCGATTCCTGTCCGGCACGATGGTGCCGAGGATATCCTCCCCGGTGAGAATCATCTGCTCCTTTTTCGTGCTGTAGGCCTTCAGGGCGGCTTGGATCTCCTTCAGCGGTTCGCGGTAGAAGGTATTGTATCGCTTCAGGCTTACCTCGTACTCCTTCGCATCCTTCTGGGAGTATTCGTCGTCGTTCTCGTCCCGCTTCGTCGTCAGCACCGTGAGGATCTCCTTGAAGCGGGTGATCATGATGCCGCTCTCCTGGATCACCTCGGTGATGATCGCCGCCCCCTCCTCCATCTTCATGGAGAGCTCGACCTCCTGTTCGGCGGTGAGCAGGTTCTCCCGCCCGATCTCCCGCAGGTAGAGGCGGATCGGGTCGTCACCTCCGCCCTCCCCCTTGTCCGTTCCGAGGATCGTCGGATGGCGGGTGGTTTCGCTCTCCCCGTCCTGGTCGTCGAGCTTGGAGATGTCCACGTAGTGGGCTCCGCCGGCCGAATCGTCGTCGGTGCTGATCCCGCTCCACGATTTCAGCCCTTCAACCTCGTCCTCCTCGTCCTCTTCGTCCAGGTCGTCATCGTCGTCTTCGTCCTTCGACTTCATCTTGGGTTCGTCCTCTTCCTCTTCGGGCTCATGGAAGTCCTCCACGCTGATCGGCGCGACGTCGACGTCGATCTCGTCATCGATGTCCTCGTCCTCCAGATCCAGACCGAACACGTCCGTCGCATCATCGATGTCCTCATCGTCGGGTTCCCCGTCGAATCCGTTGATCTCATTGGTTTCAAGCGGCTCGACCAGCTCGATATCGTCGTCGGTCAAGAGTTTTTCAATTGCTGCTCGATATTCATCGCCCAGATTTCCAAGCTTCTTCACCAAGAGCTCCGTGCCGACACTCTTCGTGTCTCCCGCCTCTTTGACCAGTTCGTTGAATATTGCATTGACAATAGTGGTATCCAGCATCTGTTTCCTTTACCCCGTTTTTCTCTCCACGTCCTGAAGTCCGTGCACGATAAAAAGCCTTGGTTCGCAGCAACCAAGTGAACCCAAAGGTGTGTTACGTCAGTATGTTCGCCCCCTTTCGTATAATCGTCATCTTCCAGCACTTCGTCAATCTTGAAAAACAGACTCAAGCTGGCAGCCTTTTTCACGGACGT
>JAAZJI010000231.1 GCA_012800465.1 Spirochaetales bacterium | reverse complement strand
TTCGGCTTCCTGCTCACCGCCTTCAGCTTCAGTCCTCCGCCCCACGGAGGGATCGCCCCGGGAATCGACCGGATCGCCATGATCATGGCCGGTGAAAGCTCGATCCACGAAGTGATCGCATTCCCGAAGAATACCGCGGGTATCAGTCCGATGGATGATTCGCCTTCCTTCGTGGAAGAGAAGCAGCTTGAGGAGCTTCACCTGAAGATCGTCTACCCTGAGAAGAAGGAGTAATCGAAAAGCCCCCGATCCGGGGGCTTTCCACATATGAGCAGACCTACATTAGCAACGACCGTCGCCCGGATCAATCTAATCGGCAATGTTCTCTTAGCCATCGCTAAAATCCTCATAGGCTATTTCGCCCATTCCGCCGCCCTGCTGAACGACGGTATCAACAACATGGGTGACACCCTTTCCTCGATCATCACGATGGTCGGGATCTCCGCCGGCTCGAAGAAGGCGGATGATGATCATCAATATGGACATGAGCGCCTGGAGTGCGTGGCGGCGATTCTGCTGTCGGGCATCATCATGTTCGTCGCGATCGCCCTCTTCGGCAGCGGTGTTTCATCGATCATCAAGAAGACCTATCTGACCACCCCGATCCCCTCGTATCCGGCGGTGATCGCTTCGGTTGCTTCGATCATCATCAAGGCGATCATGTATGTGTATACTCGTTGGGCGGGGAAAAAGGCGGGCTCGCCCGCTCTGATGGCCTCGGCGGGCGATTCCTTGAGCGATGTGTTCGCCACCTCCGGAGGACTGATCGGCATCCTCTTCTCCCGGATGGGGTATCCGATCGGGGATGCGATCGCGGCGGTGGTCATCGCCGTCTTCATCTTCCGGGTCGGCGTCCAGATCTTCAGAGACGGGATGGACCAGATGGTGGACCGAGCCTGCGACGAGTCCTTCACCAAAGAGGTCCGAACTCTCATTGAAGAGCAGGAAGGGGTCGTGAAAGTCGATCTTTTACGAACCAGAAAGTTCGGCTCGAAATGTTACATCGATGTGGAGATCGCCGCCGACCCAAACCAGACCCTCACCGAAGCCCACTCAATCGCCGAGCGAGTCCACGAGACGATCGAAGACACATTCCCAACAGTAAAGCACTGCATGGTGCATGTGAATCCGAGCAGGGAGAAACGATAAAACGAAGGAGCTCTTCTATTCACGTTTAAGAACCATCCCCTGAATCAAATAGCGATAGTTGTGGAGAATCTTGTTCGATTGCTTTAGGGGGATAATATACTCCAATGATGATGAATGGGTTTTTCGCTAAATTGTGACATGCCTTCGTAGTTCCAAGAAACAAATATATATCCCGCGTTGAGAAAATGTCTAAATACTTTGTTTTGACCTGTTTGACAGCTTCTGCTTCGTCATGATTCGCACGCTTTAAACAGTTGAAATAAAGCATTCCGATTTCCCAATCTGAAATCATGAGTGTGGAGACCTTACCTTTCTCATCCTCAAATGTATAGGAAAACTCATACGGGACTGTCCGGACGACACTAAACTCTGCCCGAACTTCTTCGGGGGTCATGAACAAATCCAACTGAGCGGCCTTTTCCCTTAACGTCTCAAGCTTTTGCAGATCCCATTCGCGAGAAGTCTTTTTTACTATCAAATCAAGTATCCTCTTTGGCTTAAATATTGCTAAAGATGTAGATTTTGAGTTCGCCGGCCCACTCCAGCCAGTTGACCGGAGGAAACCCGGCCACTGAATTGTAAGAACCCTGCCAGCCTAAACTGACTGACAGGG
>JAAZJI010000230.1 GCA_012800465.1 Spirochaetales bacterium | reverse complement strand
GAAGGTCGGAGCCCGCCTCCTCGACCGGAGGAAACGATTCTTCATCTCCCTCGCCGACATGCCCCTGATCACTCCGAGGCACTACCGCTTCCTTGAAGGGTTTTTGGAGCCGCTCGTCCGGCCGGTCGTGAACGGGAGGGTCGGCCATCCCGTCCTCCATGCCCCGTTCCTCATCGATGAGATCCTGAGGCAACCCGACTCCTTCGCGATGCGGGAGCTTCTGGGCGCCTATGAGATGAAAAAAATAGCGGTCGACGACCCGGCGTACATCCGGGACATCGACACGCTCCGGGACTATCAGGCCCTCTTAGGAGATCACAACGGCTGATCCGTCCCACGAAAGGTTGATCGCATCCCCTTCCTGGAAGGCCCCTTCCAGGATCTTCAGGCTCAGGGGGTTTTCCACGAGCTTCTGGATCGCCCGTCTGATCGGACGGGCCCCGAAGAGCGGATCGAACCCCGCTTCGAAGATCGCATCCTCGAGGGCTTCATCCCACTTCAGGGAATACCCCCGCCCCGTGAGCCGGTTCGCAAGCGTCGTGAGCTGAAGGGCGATGATCCGGCGCACCGCATCTTCGTCCAGGCGGTTGAAGACGATGATCTCGTCGAGCCGGTTGATGAACTCCGGCTTGAACGAAGAGTGGATCACCTCGCTGACCAGGGCCTCCCCCTCTTCGCGGGTCGCCGCAGCAAGCAGCTGCTGGCTGCCGAGGTTGCTCGTCATGATGATTACGGCGTTGGTGAAGTCCACCACTCTGCCCTGACCGTCGGTCAGGCGGCCATCGTCCAGAAGCTGCAACAGCACGTTGAACACGTCCGGGTGGGCTTTTTCGATCTCGTCGAAGAGAATGACCGAATACGGCCGCCTTCTCACCACTTCGGTGAGCTGACCGCCCTGGTCGTAGCCGACATACCCCGGCGGAGCCCCGATCAGGCGGGAGACGGAGAACTTCTCCATATATTCGCTCATGTCGATCCGTGTGAGCGCCTTCTCGTCATCGAAGAGGAACCGGGCGAGCACTTTGGCCAGGAGCGTCTTCCCCACTCCGGTGGGTCCGGCGAAGAGGAACGACCCCAGCGGCCGTCTCTCGTCCCCGATGCCCGCCTTGTTCCTGAGGATCGCCGCGCTGACGGCCCGGATCGCCTCCTCCTGACCGATCACCTCTTCCTTGAGGATCGTCTCGAGGTTGAGGTACTTCTCGACCTCGCTGCTCTTCATCTTGGCGACGGGAACTCCCGTCCAGTTGGAGACGATCCTGGCGATGTCGTCCTCGCTGACCTCCTCGCGGAGGAGCTGATTTCCGTTCTCCCGCGTGAGCGCTTCGGTCAATGTCCGGATCTCCCGGGTCAACGCGGGGATCTCCCCGTGCTTGATCCTGGCCGCCTTGGCCAGATCGCCCTCCCGCTCGGCGCCCTCCTCTTCGGTCTTCAGCTGTTCGAGCCGCGCCTTGCTCTCCCGGATCCGGCCGATCGAGGATCGTTCCTCCTCCCATTGGGCGTATAGGATGTCACGCTCGCTTTGAAGAGCGTTCCGCTCCTCGACGAGCTTCTCCAGGCGCTTCTTCGAGGCCTTGTCGCT
>JAAZJI010000229.1 GCA_012800465.1 Spirochaetales bacterium | reverse complement strand
TTTCGAGTCCGCCCCCTTCGGCCGCTCGGGCACCTCTCCTTGTCTGGGGCCCTGAGCAGAGCTCAGTAACCAATCGGATTCAAACTATAGTCAGTGGTATCATATTTGTCAAGAAGGGTTTGGATGGCATGTTCGACCGACCCATCGGGACGGTGCTGCTTTCCATGGAACGGATGACATTCTCATAACGACGAATATATTTGACATATAAGCGTGTCTATGTGTATTATATCAGATGTTATGGCGAAAAGAACACCGGTATTGCTACCATGGGTGGAACGAACCCTCATCGATCTCGGGGAACGGATCCGTCTTGCCCGGCTGAGGCGGGACATCAGCGCGCAGCTGCTCGCCGAGCGGGCGGGCATCAGCAGACAGACCTTGAGCACCCTGGAAAACGGCTCCGGCTCGGTATCGCTGGCCACGTTCATCCAGGTGCTCTTCGTCCTCGGACTGGAAAAGGATCTCGAAGAGGTCGCGAAGGACGATGTGCTCGGAAGGAAGCTGCAGGACTTGAACCTTCCTACCCGGAGACGGGCGACCAAGCGGGACCGATAGGCGGCGGAAAATCCATCGAATATTCCCCACGGATGTGGGGATCGATTCGTTTGGTTGACAGGTTTCCACCCCCTCGTCATCATACGGAGTATGGGGAAGAACGAGGTGCCTCCCGTTTCGAGGAAGAAAACGAAGCTTGCGACATTCAAGGCCGGGCGGCTCGCCCAGCGCGCCTTGGCGTTCACCAAGGAGGTGCTTGCTCAGTCCGGGCCGCGGAGGAGCGGCAGTCTCGCCGCGCTGGAAGCGGCGGAAGCGATCAGGGGCGAGCTTGAAACCACCTGCGATACCGTCGAGAGCCGGCAGGTTCCGATCGACTCGAAGGTCAACACCCGGCTGTTCGCCCTCGTCGTGTATGCCTATCCGGCGATTGTTTTGCTCTGTCTCGTCGGTCTTCCCTATCTCGGGCTCCTGCTCTCCGCTTTGATGCTCCGGTTCGGCTTCGAGACCTTCGGCCGCTACAAACCCCGATATCTCGCCCCGACGGAGATGGGGGCGAACGTCCATGGAATCAAAGAGCCTGTGAACGCCGTCGAATCGACGATCGTCTTCACCGCCCACCACGACAGCGCCCCGATCGAGCGCTTCGAGAAGAAGAAGGCGATGATCCCATTCGGATTGATCGGTGGAGCCGCGCTGCTCTCTCTTCTCCAGACGGTGGTCGAACTGACTCAGCTCAGGCTGTTTCGGATCAATTTCCCGCCGATCCTCCTGTTCCTTCTCGGTCTTGGACTTCTTGGCGGACTCTATTACGTGCGGACGCTCTTGGCGTACTACACCGATGAGGTCGCCCCCGGGGCGGGCGACAACCTGGTCTCGGTGGGAATCCTTGCCGCGCTCGCCCATCACTTCAAGGCCGAACCTCTTTCCCGGACCCGGGTGGTTTTCGCCTCCTTCGACGGCGAGGAGATCTTCCTTCAGGGTTCGGCGGCGTGGTATGAAGCCCACAAGGAGGAGCTTGAAGGGGCGGTCGTGCTGAACTTCGATTCGATCTTCAGCGCCGAGCGGCTCGTCTTTCTGGAGCGGGACGCGAATGCGACCCAGCCGCTGTCGAAGACCTTGGCGCGCAAGTGCGTCAACATAGCCCGTTCCATGGGATATGACGCCTCATCGCTTTCGATACCGATTCTCGGAGGGGCGACGGACGCGGCTTCGGCGGCCCGGATCGGATTGGAAGCGACCACCTTGACCGCCTCCTCATGGAGCGATGGCGTCTACCACACCAAGGAGGACACCTTGGAGGCGATCGAGCCTGAGAGCGTGGAACGGGCGATCGGCATCGCGATCCGCCTCGCCCGGCTGCTCGATCAGAACCGGCTGTGGGATGACGACCTTCCGGTCGAAGAGGAGAAGGACGAGGAACCTGTGAATCCAACGCTTGTCTTCTCGAAGATCACTCGACGATGATGCTCGCCACGCCGTTGGTGAGGTTCTGCACGTAGCGGTTCAGATTCTCGATGTCGATGGAGGGAAGGGTCGCGGTGATCGTCACGTCCGTAGTGAACTCCTCGTTTTCGATCTCCGCCTCCAAGGAGGCGAGATGCAATCTAAGCAGTTCATAGAGGTTGTAGGGCACCGTCACCCGGAAGGTGGTCTTCTCGATGAGCTCTTCGGTCTCCAGCAGGGGAAGCAGCTCGCGGACACTCTGGCCGTACGCCTTGACCAAGCCTCCGGTCCCCAGCAGGATCCCCCCGAAGTAGCGGATGATGAGGACCAGGATGTTGGTGATACCGCTGCCCTTGAGAACCTCGAAGGCGGGGCGCCCCGCGGTGTTCTTCGGCTCCTTGTCGTCGCTGAAGCTGTACAGATCGCCTTTCGGCCCGACCACCGCGGCGTGGACCACATGCACCGCCTGGGGATGCTCCTCCCGGGCTTTCTGAACGAGGCCTTTGATCTGGTCCAGCGAGGTGATCGGGATCGCCCGGGCGATGAAGCGGGACTTCCGCACCTCGATCTCGACGGTGGCTTCTTTGGTCAGGATGTGCATCTCGTTTGTAGGATACCCCATCCTTACGGGGTTTTGAAGACGATCCGCTTGTCGATCATCGTCTGTCCGTCAAAGATGAAGAACCCTTCGAAACGTTTCCCCTCCAGAGCGGGCGGCAACCAGTGGAGGTCGTCCTCCCACATCCGGTCATAGGGGATCTCGGAGACCGGCACCCAGAACGGCCGCGCCTCGTCCGTTTCGGCAGGTTCGCCCGTGTAGGTGCGGGTGAAGAACACATACGCTTTTTCCGCAAGGCCGTCGCGGAACTGGAAGTTCAGGACTCCGACCATCTCAAGATCGCCGATGTCAAGGCGGGTCTCCTCCCTGAACTCCCGGATCGCCGCCTCCGTCGCCGTCTCATCCTCTTCGATGTGTCCGCCCGGAGCGTTGACCAGTCCCCGGCCGAGACCGCGCTTCTTGTCGATGAGCAGCACCCGGTCACCGTCGAAGAGGTAGGTGATCACGCAGATCTCGCTCGGCTCCCAGCTTTCCCAGTCGATCTGTTCGACGCTTTCGAGATCCTGAACGTCGATCGTCACCTCGATCGGATCCTCTTGTCCGGCCGGCTGTGGATGGGCGGCCTCCCAGCATGTCTTGCAGAGATTCTCATCTCCGCCGATGACGTGGTTGAAATCAAGCTTCGCGGAGCACTCGACGCAGCGCAGCTTGAACGGCCAGGCGCGCTTGCGCAGCAGAAAGATGATGAGGATGCACCCAAGCGCCAGCGGAATGGCGAGGTAGTGGCTCCATCCCTTCGTCAGGATCGTGATGATCCCGAGCTGAAAGAGGAGAAGCACCGAGGCGATGTAAAGCGTAGCGGTCCGTTTCTTATGGCTGTCGGGAATCTTCCGCTGGGAGAGGTTCAAGAGAAGGATTCCGATGAGAGCCCATGAATAAAAGCGTTCGATCGTTTCAAGAATCATAGGGGTAGGGTATTGGCGGAGGGAATCCTCGTCAAGATATTCTCCAATGCAGCATCTTATTCAGTTGTTTGGGTTTGATAGACCGGGATGTGTTGAGCAAACTACATCAATGTTCCTTATAGAAAACTCCCACGAGAACTCCCGACACGTCACTTGGCGATACAACTTGCTGTAACTGCCATCCTTTGGCCACATACTCGTTTATTATCGTTTGAGCCTGCTCTAAATCTTTCTCACGTGAAAGCTTAAATCCCTTATTCAAATAAACCATGGTATATTCTTTCACCATCATCACCTCCATACATTCTGATGTATCTCACTGGATGCTTGCCAATGGTATACCATTTTCAAGCTGTTTCCACCACCGGACTTCATGCCTGCTTTCTAGTTTTTATGAAAGTAGGTAGGGAACGAATGGAAGGGTGGATGGAAAAGCCGTATGTTTTTCGTTATTCTTTGCTTTTCAGAGAGGCTGAAATCATGCATTTCATACATGAAGCCGTTCTTGCTGGGCCTTTCACATTCAACGACTGAACGATTGTTTCATCTTTGCCGATGAGATTGGACTCAGAAGGGAAGCGGATGCTCATAGCAGGTGATGACCCGGCTTGCAAGCTTCTGCCCGGTCGGAAAGATTCCTTCTCTTTTAAAGATCTCTTCCTGCCGATACAGAGGAAGGTGGTCATCGGGAATCCTCGTCAAGATATTCTCCAATTGCCCGCTCATCGGATTTGGAGTAAGCTGTAACTACGTTACTTGATGGAGGATTTTGATGAAAAAAGAGGATATCGCCCCGTATATCGACCACACGGTTCTCGCCGCCGATGCGACGAAGCAACGCATTGAACAGTTGTGCCGGGAGGCGATCAGATACAAATTCGCCTCGGTATGCGTCAATGGATGCTGGGTCAAGACGTGCGCCAAGCTCCTGGAAAAGAGCCCGGTGAAGGTGTGCACCGTGGTCGGGTTCCCCCTGGGGGCGATGAGCAGCGAGGCCAAGGCATATGAAGCGAAGAAGGCGATCGCGGCCGGAGCGAGTGAAATCGACATGGTCATCAACATCGGATTCCTCAAAGACCGCCAGGATGACAAGGTGCAGGAGGACATCAGCGCGGTGAAAGCCGTCTGCGGCCGGGCGGCGATCCTGAAAGTAATCATT
>JAAZJI010000228.1 GCA_012800465.1 Spirochaetales bacterium | reverse complement strand
TGTGCTTGTTGGCGACGATCGCCATTCCCTGGCCGGTTCCACAGACCAGAATCCCTTTTTCGGCTTTCTTCTCAAGAATCGCCCTAGCCACCTTCGGCGCCTGGATGTAGTAGGGCTGGGGGTGGTCCGCATCCTCGATCCCGAAATCGAGCAGATCGTAGCCTTTGGATCTCAAATGGCCTGCAAGGGCCTCTTTAAGGGGAAATCCGCTCAGATCACTTGCGATCGCTATCTTCATGTCGTTGTCTCCTTTTGTTCCAATAACAATTTTGCCTTACGCACAATCTCTTCGGCGGTCAATTTGTAGTATCGTTGCAGCCAGTCCTGGGTCGCGACCTGTCCGAACTCGTCATGGATCCCCACCATCGCCATCCTCGTCGGAGCGTGTTCGGCCAGAAGGAGCGCCACGGCGGCCCCCAGTCCGCCGGCGACCTGGTGGTTTTCGGCGGTGACGATCCGCCCGGTCTTCTCCGCAAAGGCTAGAACCAGCTCCTCATCGAGGGGCTTGATCGTATGCATGTCGATCACGGCGGCGTCGATTCCTTCGCTTCGGAGCAGCTCTCGGGCCCGGATCGCTTCCGGCACGAGAATCGCCCCGGTCGCGATGATCGTCACGTCGCTTCCGTCGAAGAGCACCTTTCCCTTGCCCAATTGGAAGGTCTCCTCCTCCGAGTAGATCGGTTCGATCGCCTTGCGGTGCAGGCGCATGTAGGAGGATCCGTATCTCTTCGCGTTTTCCTTGATGAGCGCTTTCAGGCTCACCGGGTCGCTCGGCTCGAAGATCGTCAGGTCCGGGATCATTCTCATGAGGCCGACGTCCTCGAACGGCATGTGAGTACCCCCGTTGAACGCCGCGCTGATGCCGGGATCCGTTCCCGTCAGCTTCACGTTGAGCTTCGCATAGTTGGCGGAGATGAAGAACTGGTCGAACACCCGGCGGGAGGCGAAACATCCGAAAGTCGCCGGAAACGGAATTTTTCCGGCGGCGGAGAGCCCCGCGCTGACTCCGACCAGGTTCGCTTCGGCGACGCCCACGTCCACTCCCCGGTCGGGGAACTGCGCTTTGAAACCCATCGTGCCGCTCGCTTTCATGAGATCCGCTTCGACCACCATGATCCGCTCATCCTCCCTTGCAAGCTCGATGAGCGTTTCGTTGTATACGGCCCGCATCTCTTTCTGTCCCATCGTGTTCTCCTATCCCAGTTCGGCGATCGCCTGTTTCGCGGTTTCAAGAGTGAACGCCATGTTGTGATTGCCCACATCCCCCTCACAGAAGGAAGCGCCCTTGCCCTTGATCGTGTCGAGGATGATCATCGAGGGTCGGTCGGTCTGGGCTTTCGCCTGCCCGATCGCCTGATGGATCGCTTCGATCTCATGGCCGTCGACCCGCCGGACGAACCAGCCGAACGATTTCCATTTTCCTTCAATGTCTCCGAGACTCATGATCTGATCGGTCATTCCATCGATCTGCATCTTGTTGTAATCGGTGAACGCGATGAGATTCGCCAGCCGATACTGGGCGGCGAACATCGCCGCCTCCCAGATCTGTCCCTCCTGAGATTCGCCGTCTCCTATGATTGCATAGGTATATCGGTGTGTCTGTTTGTCGATCTTGTGGGCGTACGCAAGGCCCGCCGCGGCGGAAAGCCCTTGGCCCAGCGACCCGGTGGTCATGTCGATTCCCGGGGTCTTCGTCATGTCGCAGTGGCTGGGCAGGTTGGTTCCCCCCTGATTGAGGGTCTCCAGCTCGCTCATCGGAAAGAATCCTTTCAGCGCCAGCGTCGCGTAGAGGGCCGGCCCGGCGTGTCCCTTCGAGAGGACGAGACGATCCCGATCGTCCCAAGCGGGTTCATCGGGGCGGATGCGCATCTCCTCGCCATAGAGCAGGGCGAGGACCTCGACGATCGAAAGCGCCCCTCCGATGTGGCCGACCCCGAGGTTTCCGATCATGTAGATCGTGTTTTTCCGGATTTCCCTGGCGAAATCCTCCAGTTCCTTCTGCCGTCGAGGAGTGAGCATGGCGCCTCCTTCATATAGTTACTTACTGAAAGTAACTATAAATCATTCCTTTTGGGTTGTAAAGCTCCTTCTTGCAAAATAAACCGGAGGATTCATGGCACCTCCGGTAATTGTCCGAACCCGGGAGTGATTTGACTTGATGGCCACAATCCCTCATGCTTGGAATCCGAATCACGCCCAAAAAGCATCACAATTGGAGTGCTTGCGCATCAGAGGTATTTGTTTCCTTAGAGGCCGGCACAAGCCGGAAAACCGAGAAACAAACGTCTCTCCTCGTGTTTTCGAGGAGAGATGGAATTCACTATGCTCCAAGGTTGCTCACTTAAGCCCATTCTTCATGAAGTGGTCGCTATGCATCTTCATTGATTTCGGCATGCCGGTCATGTAGAAAGCACTGTTGTGACCGCCGTCTCTTAATTCCCAGATGACATTGGTTCCAACACTTTCCAGATATTCGGCCATTGCCGCGGTAGCCTTGTGCGAAGTCATGTGGTCCTGGATGCCGTGATCAAGATAGAAGTCCAGCTTCGCAAGCTTGCCTGAATCCGTCGTCAACGTGATCGTTTCCGGTTTGGGAACCGCTCCCATGTGGGACGCATAAGAAGTGAAAACCTCAGGATGAGCGACGCCGACCTTGAAGACTCCGCCACCACCCATGGATATCCCGCTTATTCCCCGGAATTCAGGTTGAGGAAGTGTCCTGTAGTTTCTGTCAACTTCTCCGACGATATCCTTGTAGATGAAACTTGCCCACGGACCGGCTGAATCGCTGGGACCCTTGGGAGCGTCAGTGTCCGTATAACCGGATTGTTTTCCCGCATTAGGCATCACTACGATCATTTCAGTGATCAGCCCGGATTCGATCCATTCATTCATTCTTGA
>JAAZJI010000227.1 GCA_012800465.1 Spirochaetales bacterium | reverse complement strand
TGATCCGTCCGGCCATGGGATTGTTCAGATGGCCATACAGAACCTTATGGAGCTGCAGGATGTAGTTCTTGGAAAGGGGAATGGCTTCATAGTTTTCATGGATGATGGAAAGCACATCCCGATAGCCGGCTATCTCCGCTTCGTCTCTGTTCTTCGGTACCGTCCTGTTCTCCACAAGCCGGCGGATTCTCAGGTCCGTCGTGACGATCCCTTCGATGGCATTGGAGGCTTCGATACTCTGAACCTTGGCGATCGCCACAAGCTTCTCAAGCTCTTGAGGTCTCTGCTTCAGAAAGAGTTCCTGCTTCCCCGCCTCTCTATGGATCGCGGAAACAAGTCCAAGGATCTCCGAATCCCACGTTCGCTCTCCGATCTTTCCATAGTTGAATATTCTCATTCCCTTCACCTTCTCTTTTCCCCTTATTTTTTAACATATTATATGGGAATATTCAACAATGAAGGGAATTCTTGCGCTATAGTGGTCGAAACGTGATTATAGAAGGCGGTCTTCATGAAGCGGAAGAATCCTACCTATCGCCCAGGTAGAACTTATGTTCAAGATCAAGAAACACACTATAAAATGTATTGTCATCGAAATGGGAATCGGATGTACAATAACTTTTGGAAATTGTAAAACCGATCAGGCGCTTTCTCTGATCCAAACGGAATCTTGCCCAATCGACATCGGAAGGAACGTGCAGAGGAGGCCTGAATCCGGATTTTCTTGGAAAAGCTCCATATATTTCCAGTACATGGTGTGTATGGGATCCAACGGTTTGCCGTTGCCAATATGATAATGGATGCCTGCCGTATGATATCAATTTGGAAAAGAACTGCTGAAGATTGGCTTCATCCCACGTTCTAATATCTGTTGCATGTTCTTGGTCAGCGACAAAATATGAAAAATTGAATTTACATCGACCGGAGATATCGGGCCAAACCTCTTGCAGTGAGAAGGGGACGATCGATCCTATGAACGTTTCTTTTCTGCTGTTATGTTTTTTGCTCACAGATTCGGTGTCCCTCCAAGCTTACCGGTTTTATAAACGCTTTCGATTGATCGATCATTCCTGACAATAGTACCTGGCAGTTCATCAAGACGATAGAGAAAGCTTTCGTTGTCCTCTTTGTTGACCAGCACAACCTTATATTTACCGAGCTTATCCATGAAGATGGAATTATGTGAGCTGAATACTATCTGCGCATTGTTCGGATTACTTTCAGGATCAAGAAAGAAATCGATAAGCCAAGCATGGAGATCCGGATGCAGGTTGTTATCAAATTCATCAAGTACAAGCACTCCGCCTTGATCAAGAACCCGTTTGAACAATGGAAGCTGTAGATATAAGACTCTCGTACCATTCGACTCGTGAAAATATGGTATTTCCACGGCACCGTCTTTAGTAGCATGGCTAAACAGAGGATAAAACATCCCCTCTTCCATAGGACCTTTTCCTGATGCTATACGGATATCGGTGATACCGGTGTCAGCGCGTATCAGCTTATCCTTCACATACAGTAAAGCATCCGTGGATTCATGATAGCTTCTGGAGATGGTGAATACATTTTCAGATTGCCCGCCAAACTGTACGTCTCCAAAAAATGGATCGATATTTGACACGATATTTGAAAAGAAATGGTAGATGCTTTCCATCGCTCCGATTTCATACTGATGAGCTATACTGATGACTGAAACATTCTTCCTGTGTCTGATCTTCTCCAATACGTTCAGTTCCCCGATACAGTTTTCAAATCCATTCTTTATTCTGGAAAAGACATTCACCCTCCGAGCTACTTTCCGGTCAAGCTTCTCACTGATTATTTCTTTGCTTGTAAGCTCCAATTCGTAATAATATCGGACATCATCCACCATGAACTCGACAAAGAAATACGTAGGTTCGTTTTGCCATGCGAAGGAAGTGACTCTGAGGCCATCCTCCGGCTTGTTATTAAATGAATTGCAACAGAAGTCCGCGATGTACGTTAGGGATCGGAGAACATTGGTCTTTCCTGATGCATTTGCCCCGATGATGCATATCACCTCTGAAAACGGTTTGCCGGTAGACATATATTCAGGGTTGGAAGAACTCAACTCCAGAGATACTTCAAACCCTTCCTTGAAACTCATATAGTTTCT
This sequence comes from Spirochaetales bacterium, assembly GCA_012800465.1. Taxonomy (GTDB): domain Bacteria; phylum Spirochaetota; class Spirochaetia; order Sphaerochaetales; family Sphaerochaetaceae; genus Sphaerochaeta. The sequence continues at coordinate 4,607 of JAAZJI010000227.1, read as the reverse complement.
TGCGCCAAACGATATCAACATGTGGATCCTACCTTCAAAAGAATAGTAGCTTGTAAACCGGTATAATTCAATCCTTATTTAGTGTTTATTGTCATATTTGTCAAATATAGCCGGTAAGAAAGTCAAATCATCAAGATACAATGTGTACTGACAGTCTCTTCATTCCTCTAAGGTCTACGCAATTGCGATTCAAGGTAGATACGTAAACAGGATTTCCACAAGAGTATTTCAAAACCACACTCCTGATTCCGTGATTGTCCCCTCATCCCAATTCTGCTAGAGTGGAACCCGGAGGAGCTGAAGATGGTAACGGTCATTTCTCTCGGTGGTTCGATCATCGTCCCGGATGCGGTCGATGTCGAGTTTCTTGCCCGGTTCAACGAGGCGATCCGAGCCTATCTGGCCCGGGATGAAGAACGGAAGCTGATCCTCGTCTGCGGCGGCGGGGCTCCGGCCAGGGTCTATCAGCGGGCGATGAAAACCCTTGATGAAGATACCCCCGCAGAAGCCCTTGATTGGCTCGGGATCAAAGCCACCCACCTCAACGCCCAGCTGGTGAAAACCCTCTTCGCCGACCTGGCTCCCAACGAGGTGGTAACCGACCCCACCGCCCCTTTTGTGTTTGAGGGACGGATTCTCGTCGCCGCCGGATGGAAGCCCGGATTTTCCACCGACACCGATGCGGTCTACCTTGCCGAACGCTTTGATTCCAAGCTCATCATCAACCTCTCCAACACCGCCCAGGTCTATACCGCCGATCCGAAGAAGGATCCAAATGCAAAACCGCTTGTACACGTTTCTTGGAAAGAGTACCGGCGGATGATCGGAAACGAATGGACCCCCGGCCGCTCCACCCCCTTCGATCCGGTCGCCTCCGCCCGGGCTCAGGAGCTCGGCATGAACGTCGTCTGTGCGGATGGACGACGAATCGAGAACACGGTCGCGATCCTCGAGGGCAGGGAGTTCTTCGGAACTACAATCGCCTGAGTTCCAGGAAGTAGGGGCATACCTCGCTGAAGGTCGGGGGAAACGGTTCATCCTTGGTGAAATCGGGAATCCACGAGATCGAATCCTCGATCTCCTGAACAAAGCCGTTTTCAATCTTGAGCTCCTCAAGGAGCTCAAGCAGTCGATCATACTCCTCCTGAGAGACCTTGGGAAACCGGTCCGTCCCTTCGGGATCCTCGAACTGGACCATCAGACTCAGATGCATGCTCTCTTTAAGATGATCCGCAAAGTATCGAAGAACCTCCTCGGTCGCCTTGAATTCACCGGGAAAAAGCAGATGACGGACCAACACGCCCTTCAGCAGCCCATCGTCATCAATGAAGGTGTTTCTTCTTTTTTGAATGAGATGGTCGAACACCGTCCGGATCGATCGTTGATACCGGACAGTGCCGCAGAATCGTCTTGCGACCCCCTCATCGAGGGTCTTCAGGTCGATGAGATACAGATCGACATACGGGTCGACCAGGGAGAGCCCCTCGACCGATTCGAACCCCGAGGAGTTCCAGACCACATCCAGATTCAATCCCCGCTTCTTCGCCCCGATGAGGGCTTCAACGATCGACGGGATGAAATGGGTTCCCGTCACCAGGTTGAGGGTCTTCGTTTCCATTTCCTGGAGGGCAAGCATCAGGGTGCTCAGCTCCTCAAGGCCGATTTCCAATCCATACCCATCTCGGGCCGAGATCTGGCGGTTCTGACAGGTGGCGCAGTGAAGAGGGCAGCCGCTGAAGAAGATCATCCCCGATCCCGCCTCTCCGCTGATGGGCGGCTCCTCCCCCCGATGTAACCCCGCCCAGGCGATCCTGACCGTCGCCGACTCGTTGCAGACCCCTCTCTCCCCCTTTACGCGGTTGACGAGGCAGCGATGAGGACAGAGGGTGCACGCTTCATAGGAATCCATGGGCGTATCATATCGGAAAGGGGGAAGAAGCAAAACCGACTTTTATTATCTTACTCTTATCATTCCTATATCGGTATATTTCAATCCTCCCCCTCCATATCGATTCTCTCGCTTGACCATAATCGGAAAAACGCCCAATCTTAGGTATGGCCTGGCCGTTCCTCTCATCGAGCAGATCCAAACCTCACCAAGAAGATCGCTTCATCCTTTCCATCGACGGGGGTGGAATGCGGGGAATCGTTCCGGCGGCGATCCTCGGCCAGATTTCCCATCAATTGGAGGTCCTGGGATCGAACATCCCCCTCTACGCTTACTTCGACCTGATCGCCGGGACTTCGACCGGCGGGCTGCTGGCCCTCGGTCTGAGCGTTCCCGCCCCCAAATCCAACCTTCCGGGGGACGGCAGAGCGCCGATCCCCGTCTACGAGGATATCAAGGGAAGACGGTTCTTCGGCGGGAAGCCCAAGCAGCGGTATCGTGGGACGATCCCCCCCTCGATCGACCTCGCCGCCCTGGAGGAGCTCTATTTCCAGCGGGGTACCTCGATCTTCCCGCGGAGCCAGACGCGGCTGATCGGACAGATGTTCTTGGACAAATACGATGAACAGCCGCTGGAGCGCTTTCTTTTCGAGATGTTCGGCAACACCCCGCTTGAGGAAGCGATGGTTCCGACTCTGATTGTCGCCTATGACAGCGACGAAGGACAGCCGTTCCACCTGACCAGCTATGAGACCGGCTCCTTCCTCTATCGGGAAGCGGGGCGGGCGACCAGCGCGGCACCGACCTTTTTCCGGCCCGCGGTCCTGTATGACCGTCAAAGGCAGAAGACGGTCCGCCTGATCGACGGCGGCGTCATCGCGAACAACCCATCGCTTTTTGCCTATCAGGAAGCGAAAAAGCTCTACCCCGACGCCACCCGCTACCATATCCTCTCCCTTTCGACGGCAGGGACGAACTACACCTTCAAGACCAACGGAGCGAGCATCGGCGTGATGGGCTGGATCGACCCGACCAAGGGAGCTCCGATCCATAAGATCTATGCCAACGCGCAGCTTCAGGTCGTCGATTCGATCGCCAAGGCGATCCCCGACCTCAGCTACACCCGGATCCACGGGGAAGCGAGCCGCGAGGTGAAGATGGATGAGACCGACCCGAGGTTGCTGGAGCTTCTCCACCGGGATGCCCGGGAGATCTATGCGGACAACGAAGCGAAGATTCTCGCCTTCCTCTCCGCCCTCGTGCAGCGGACCGGCTTCGACCACGTCCGGCTGGAAGAGAGGGACCATGAGTAGCCATCCCAAGCAGCTCGCCCTGGAACGGACCCTCCTTGCGCTCAGCCACGAGGTGGACGAGTACCTGGAGGATCGCTATCACGACTACTTCGAGCGACACCCCAACCGGCCGAAACGGGGCACGACGGCAAGCGCCTCCCACGACGGGCTCTTTTCGATCGGAACCCAGTTCACCCCGGGCTACGGCAGCGACCTGGGGCGGGGCTACCTCGTCGTAATCGAGATCCGGACCCTTCAGAAGGTTCCGCCGGCCATCCGCCAAACGATTGAAGAGGATGGGATCGAATTTCTCAGAACCCGGCTCCCCCTCTTCTTTCCCGACCGGAAGATCGAGGTGAAACGGGACGGGAGCGTGTATAAGATGGTCGGAGATTTCTCGTTGGGAGATGCCAGCCACTGATTATCAAGGATTCCTAACTAATGAGCAAGGCTTATGCCCGTTCGAACGGAATCGATATCCGCATCTCCCAAGCGACACTTCATTATTACTTATTTATAAATGAATTATACTCTTAGAATATATTGTTAGGATTGTTTACTTTCAATCCGGTTCATCGCCAGCTCCCCGGTGATCGAAGTGACCGACACCCCGTGACGATAGGGATACCCGAGACTCTTGGTCTTCCCGATCGCCAAGGCGGTGAGCTGGGCGGCTTTCACTACGCTCAATCGGAAGGAGTCCTCATCAAGGAGATACGCAAGGAGGATCGAGGCGAAGAGATCGCCGCAGCCCGGATAGGAGGCGTCGATCCGATCGTAGTACACGAGGTAGGAACCGCTCTTCTCGCTGCAGGCGACCGCCATCCTCCCCTCGACGGGGACCGAGGTGATCGCGACGCTCGCCCCGCTTTGCCTTGCCAGCTCTTTCGCCCACCCGAGGATCGTCTGTTCGTCGAAGGTCTCCTGATAGGGATGACCGAGAAGCAGCGCCGCTTCGGTGACGTTGGGACAGATGTAATCCGCTTCCCTGATGAGGGTTTTCAGCGCATCGATGTGCTCCTCCCCCATCGGCCCGTAGAGCTCCCCGCCATCCCCCATCACCGGATCGACGAGGACCAGAGGCGGGTTCTTCCCGGCCCGGTGGAAGTGGATGAACTCGGTGATGAGGCCCACCTGCTCGGCGGAGCCGAGAAAGCCCGCGTAGATCGAATCGAAGACGAGATCGAGCGTTCGCCATTCGGCGATGATCGAGCGCATCTGGTGGGTCAGCGGCTGGAAGAAGTAGGAATCGAAGCCGTCGCTCTGGGAGGAGAGCAGGGCGGTGGGCAGGGGGCACACCTCCACCCCGAGCGCTTCGAGGGTTGGAAGGACGACCGTCAGGGAGCTTTTCGCATAGGAGGCCAGATCATGGATCGCGACGCAGGTTTTTTGCATGACTTCACCCTATCCTACATCCTCTTTACTGA
>JAAZJI010000226.1 GCA_012800465.1 Spirochaetales bacterium | reverse complement strand
CGCTTGGGCCGAACGGAGCGTTTGTCGCAAAGGATGACCCCGATCTCTTCATCGGCAGCGGACTGACGATGCTTCAGGGGGTACGAAACGTCATCGACTGGGAAATTCCCATTGAACATGCGATCCAAATGAGTTCGACGAACCCCGCCCGAATCTATGGCCTCTCGAAGATGGGAATGCTCATACCGGGCAATATCGCCGATATCCTCGTGCTCGACAAGAATCTGCAGATGAAAGGACTCTTCATCGACGGAAACCTCATCCGAGACCGATTTTCCTAAATCACCTACACAGGGAGCAGTTCATGCAAGACGCAGTACGGGGCCTTGAGCCTCAGGGCCTCTGGTCCTATTTTTCCGACCTTTCAGCGATTCCCCGCGAATCGGGAAATGAAGAGGGGGTACGCAAATACCTTCTTTCATTCGCAAAAAAACACAACCTCACCGCCATCGTGGAAGAGGTCGGAAACGTCATCATCAGAAAGCCGGCGGCCAAGGGCTTCGAGAACCGCCCTTCGGTCGCCCTTCAAGGCCACATGGACATGGTGTGCGTCAAGACCGAGGATTCCGACCACGACTTTGCAACCGACCCGATCCGATTGGTCCGTGACGGCGACTGGATCAAAGCCAAAGACACCTCCCTTGGAGCTGACAACGGAATCGCCGTAGCCCTGATTCTTGACATCCTCGCCGATGCGGATGCCAAGCACGGTCCGCTGGAGGGGATCTTCACCGTCGCCGAGGAGACCGGACTGACCGGAGCGTTCGGGATCGAAGCGAAGAACGTCGACAGTCGGCTTCTGATCAACCTCGACAGCGAGGAGGAGGGGGTGTTCTACATCGGCTGCGCCGGAGGAGTCGGAACCAATGCGTACATGGATGTCCTCTGGGAGGAGACTCCCGCCCATCACCGGGGATTTGAGCTTTCCGTATCCGGCCTGAAAGGCGGACACAGCGGAGCGGAGATCCACACCCAGCGGGCCAACGCGATCAAGCTCGCCGCCCGGGTCCTGACCCGGCTGGATGAGTACCGGGTCTTCAAGGCGACCGGCGGTTCGAAGCGCAACGTGATCCCCTCCACGGCGACGATCGGTTTTTCGATTCCCAAAGAGGATGAAGATCGGCTCTACCAAGTAGTGGAGACGGTTCTCAAGGAAGTCAAAGGTGAATTCGAGGTGGCGGACCCCGATATCGCCATTGATGTTACAAAGGTAGAGACGCCTAAGAGAAGCGTGGTCGCAAACACCCTGTTTGATGCCCTCTATGCCGCTCCTCACGGTGTAGATGCCATGAGCATGTCGATCGAGGGCATCGTTGAGACTTCAACGAACCTCGCCATCCTCTCCTTGGACGAGAAGGGGTTCTATGTGAGTGCCAGTCATCGCTCCTCGATCCTCTCCGCCCGCGACGATGTCGCCCGACGCTTCGCCACGATCTTCAAGCTTGCCGGAGCGAGGACGAAACACAGCGGCGCCTATCCATCCTGGACCCCCAACATCCACTCCCCGCTTGCCGCCCTGGCGGCCCGGGCGTGGAAGGAGTTCACCCATGAGGACGCCACGGTGACGGCGATCCACGCCGGTCTGGAATGCGGAATCATCAACAGCCGGGTTCCGGGAATGGATTCGATCTCCTTCGGACCGGACATGGAGGAGGTCCACTCCACCAAGGAGCGGGTCTCGATCTCCTCGACCGCTCGAATCAGCTCCTTCACCCGGTATCTTCTGGAGACGATTCGGTAGGGATCACATCGCCTTGATGATCCTGGCCAGTTCTTTCGCCCGGGCGAACGCCTTGTCCTTGTCCTCCTGCGACGGAGATCCCTGGAACTCGATCGCCTCGGCGACGCATTCGAGCTTCATCGCGTCGACGAACTCGTCGTATTGCTTCTGGGCCCCGCCGGACCAGCCATAGGAGCCGAAGCGCAGCGTCTTTCTTCCCTTGACGTGGCTGCGGGCAAGGATGTCCAGGACGTGGTACGCCGGCGGGAACATCTTGTATTCATAGGTCGGCATTCCGACGATGAGCCCTTCGCTTCGCCAGACCTTCTCCAGCACGAAGGATTCATGCGTCTGGGGAACCTGGAGGACGTGGATCGGCAACCCTTCGCTCTCGACGCCGGCGATGATCGAATCCAGCAGCGCCTGGGTGTTTCCATACATGCTCGACCACACCAGCGCGACCTCTTTTTCCCGCGGCCCGTTGAGGTAGGAGGCGAGTCTTACATAGTGGTCGATGATCGTCTCGGGATGGGAACGCCAGACGACGCCGTGGCTCGGGGCGACCATCGCGATCTTCAGACCTTTAAGCTTCTCGATCCCCCGCAACACGAAGGGTGAGAAGGAAGAGACGATGTTCGCATAATAGCGCTCCGTCTCGCTGTGGAGGTGGGCCATCGTCGCCTCGTCAAGCTCGTCGTCGAAGCAGACATCATATCGCCCGAACGACCCGAACGCATCGCACGAGAAGAGGATCCCGTCCTCCTGCAGGTAGGTCATCATCGTCTCCGGCCAGTGGATGTTCGGGGTAAGGTGGAAGGAAAGCGTCTTCCCGCCGAGGTCGAGCGTCTGTCCGTCGGCAACCGCCTGGACGTTCTTTTCGATCCTGTAGAACGCCTTGATCAGCGGAACCGCTTTCGGCGAACAGAGGATTTGGACATCGGGATAGCGCTCCACCACCTCCCTCAGGGCTCCGGTATGGTCCGGTTCCATATGGTTGATGATCAGGAAGTCCAGCGTGTTCGTCGTTACGGAAAGCTCGTCAAGCTGCTTGTTGATGACATCAAGCGCCCCGTCCCAATCCTTGACCACGTCGATCAGGGCGGTGGCTTCGCTGCCCTTCACGACATACGAATTGAGCATCACTCCGTCGGGGATCGGCCAAATGCCTTCAAATAAATCACGGTTTCCGATTTTCGCTGCGACGCGATATACATGATCAGTTAACAGATCGGGTTTCATCTCAACAATCCTCCT
>JAAZJI010000225.1 GCA_012800465.1 Spirochaetales bacterium | reverse complement strand
GAAATTCGATCATCACGATCAAACTGGAAGTTGACGTAGATCCTCCGGACGGAGCAACATTTGAGCGACGATTTCGCCTGCTGCCATCCCCCTATTCCGCCCTGCTGTATGATGCTCCTTCGCTGTTCGCAGGAAAATTGCATGCGCTTCTTTGCAGGAAATGGGTGACCAGAGAAAAAGGAAGGGACTTTTATGATTATGTCTGGTACCTCCAACACAAGATACCCGTGAATCTTCCCCACCTCGAAGAGCGGATGAGACAATCCGGTGATTGGATGAAAAACGACAAGCTCACAAAAACAGACCTTGTATACCTTCTTCATAGGCGCTTTCAGCAAACAGATTATCTCCTCGTTAAAGAGGATATACTACCGTTTATCAAGGATTCCTCATCGCTCGATCTTTATGGGACTGAGTTTTTTAATTCAATTACCGATGAGTACCTTCAGATTCTTCAATAGATCCAATTCCCAACATTTCGCCCAGCTCATCAGGCTCGCCGCCAAATGCTTGTGATGAGGTGTGGTGAATGAACGCCGACTATCAGGAAATCATGGAATTGACGGAAGATCCCAAAATCATTGAATACTCTCAAACGTTGAACAAGCTCCGTGAGAACGGAGTGAACAAAATCAAGAAGCTGCGTCAGGACAGCGTCGCTCTCGCGAAGAACAAAGCGACGATCGACGAGCTGGTGAAGGAAAGCGTCGCCTATGCCAACAAGGCGGCCAAGCGTACGGAGCTAGCCATTCGATCGGAATAACAGAGGCCGTAGCCGAAAAGAGTTCAAAGCGGAGCTTGAAGCCCTTCGCTACAAGACAAAGACCGCCCTCTTAGATGCGAAGAGCCATCACCAACAGACGATCGACCAGGCGTTCTATAATGTAATCATCCCCACCCTCTTTCCATTGATCCGTTTTTACGCGATACTATGGTATCGCGCCGCCGGGCGCCCAGGAGGCATTCGATGCGACACACCCCACACACCCTCATCACGGTCATCGTGAACGCCGGTCTGGCCGAAGAAGTCATGGAAGCGGCTCGAAGCGTCGGGGCTACGGGGGGAACGATCGTCCCCGCTCGGGGAACGGCGAAGGAGGAAGACGTGAAGTTCTTCGGGTATCCGCTCGTTCCCGAGAAGGACATGCTCCTGATCCTTGCCGGAGCGGACCAGACCGGAAGGATCCTGGAAGCGGTCAACAATCTGCCCATCCTCTCCAAACCCGGTACCGGAATCGCGTTCTGCGTCGATGTCGAACGGTTCATGGTGTTCGGAGCGCCGGAAAACAATCTCTTCTGAGGGAAGCCCGATAGACAAAGAAAGAGCTTTCATGCAACCATGCATGTATGGGAGACCTGTCAAAACGGCCACTCTTCGTCCGACTCGCTGCTCCTACATGGGGCCGCTGGGTCCTCCGTCGCAACCGTGTCACCGGTCGCGGCCTTGAAAAGCTGACGGCGATCGACGGTCCCTTCCTGGTGCTGTGCAACCATTCCCATACCCTCGACCCCTTCTTCATCTCAGCCCTGAGCCCGGTCCATATCCGCTGGGTGGCCGGAGCCTACCTCTTCAAGCTCCCCTTCCTCAGGCTGCTTCTCCATAACCTGGTCGGAGCGATCAGCAAGCAGCAGGGAAGGAGCGACATGCACATGATGCGCCAGATCACCGCCGCGTTCAAAAAAGGTGATGTGGTGGGAATCTTTCCGGAAGGAACCCGGACATGGGACGGAGAGCCGATGAGCTTCGATTCGTCGCTGGCGAAGCTGATCAAGTTCTTCAAGGTTCCGGTGGTCATCCTCAACTTCGAAGGACTCTATGCGATCAAGCCGCGGTGGACCGACCACCGGAGAAAGGGGAACGCGGTGCTCGCCTTCAAGAGCCTGCTCACCGTCGAAGAGGCCAAGGTGATGAGCATCGAAGAGCTGTACGAGCACCTCAAGAAGGAGCTCGGCTTCTCCTACCGGAGATGGCAGCGCCGCGTGAAAGCCCGATTCATCGGAAAGCGCTCCGCCGAAGGAATCGAAAAAGCGCTCTACCTCTGTCCTTCCTGCATGGGCGGCTCGACGATCATCGGCAAAAGACGGACGGTCTCCTGCACCGCCTGCGATCTCTCCTACACTCTCAATGAGCATGAACGGCTTGAGAACGACGCCGGGGGCAAGGCCCTCTTCGAAGACATCGCCGCCTGGCGTGATTGGCAGCGCTCCTACCTGAATGCCCATCACCCGGCATTTCCCGATGACGAGGGAGTCCTCTTTCAGACCGGGGACGAAACACGGCTCAGGACGATCACGACCGGCTTCTCCCTCCGTCTCGAAGAAGACGGTATGACTCTCACGACTGCGACCCAAACCTATCGCTTTGATTTCGACCGGATCACCTCGATGATCATCAACGCAAAGAATACCCTCGAGTTCTACTGTAACGGGTTCTTGTACCGAGTCCGGATCGCCAAGCACCGTTCGGTCCTCAAGTATGTAGAACTCCATCAATCCCATATGGCCGAGGAGGTTGCCCCATGAACTGGAATTTCTTCTTCCACGTCGGAATCATTTCATTCGCGCTCCTGCTTTCCGCCCTCATCCGGGCACGAGTCCGCTTCTTCCAACGCTATCTCATTCCCGCGCCGATCCTCGCAGGGATGATGCTCCTGGTCTTCTACAACTTCGGAGCGCCAAGGCTCGGCCTCAGAAGCGATTTCCTCGGAGACATGGTCTACCACCTGCTCAACATCTCCTTCATCGCGATGCTGCTCCGCGTGAACCCGAAAGCGAAGGTGGGGAATCAGGGTCGGCGGACCCTGGCTGCGAACGTCGTCGCGGTTCTGGCCCAGTATGGCCTTCAGGCGTTCTTCGGCCTGGTCGTCGCCGCCCTGCTGATCGCCGTCTACGACAAGAACCTCTTCCCTGCGATCGGCTACACCCTGCCTTTGGGCTTCGAGCTCGGTCCCGGTCAGGCGTATTCGATCGGGATGGGCTGGGAGGCGATGGGCTTCCGGGGAGCCTCGTCCGTCGGACTGACGATGGCGGCGATCGGCTTTCTCGTCGGGTCGTTCGGCGGAGTGATCCTCATCAACCAGGGAATCAGACGCGGCTGGATCGCCAAAGACGATGCCAAACGCATCGACGACAAGAGCGTCCGCACCGGGTTTTTCAGTCGGCTGGAGAGCGAGCGGCCGATCGGGGCGTACCTCTCCACCGACGGCGAATCCCTCGATTCATTCACCTACCACATCGCGCTGGTCATGCTCACCTACCTGATCAGCTGGGGGTTTCTGACCGGTCTTTCCTTCCTTCTCGGCCTCATCGGTCCGATGGGGACCGAGCTGGCCGATTCGCTGTGGGGGATCAACTTCATCTTCTCCGCCTTCTGCGCCCTTGCAGTGAAGCAGTTCATGAGATGGGTGGGAATCGAGACGACGATCGACAATGCAACGTGCAACCGCATCAACGGCCTCTCCGTGGATCTGACCGTCGCTTCCAGCCTGGGAGCGATCAGCCTCGTCGCGGTCCAGGGCTACTGGGTTCCGATCGTTGCGCTCACGCTCACGGGAATCGTCATCACCGCGTTCATCCTTCCCTGGTACACCTCCCGTCTGTACGACGACCACCAATTCCTCCGGATGCTTCTGCTCTACGGAACCGCGACGGGGACCCTGCCGACCGGGCTGGCGCTGCTCAGGGTGGTCGACCAGGAGTTCGAGACTCCGGTGGCCACCGACTACCTCTACTCGGTGGGCATCGTCTTCGCTCTCGTCATCCCCTTCATCCTGACGATCAACTTTCCGATGTTCTCCGTCACGAAGAACAACCCCGCCCTCTTCCACCTCACGCTGCTCATCGCCGGAGTCTACCTCATCGGATCGTTCATCATGTATCTCCTGCTGGCGCGGAAACGAGCCTTCATCCAGCCGGGAAGACTCTTTTACGTCGAATAGAATCCGGGCGCTTCCTGCCGGGAGGCGCCGCTTTCGCCTCAAAAGGTGACGTTACTTTTAAAAAGGTCACATATATTACCTTAATTTCTCTTTTTGACCATTGGTTTGGGTTGTTCAACGATCGTCAAAGGGGCTAGTATCGATTGGGAAGATGCCAATGAACTCCAACAGATCGATACGTTTCAAACCATATATCATGATCCTTCCCGCCCTTCTGCTGGTGGCGCTCTTCAGCTACATCCCCTTTGTTCTCACCTTTCTCAACAGCGTCCACTCAGTCTCTCTCGGCGGCGAGCGTCTTGCATTCGTCGGCTTCTCCAACTACCGACGCCTCTTCAGCAATCCATCCTTCCATGCCAGCCTTTCGAACACCCTCCGTTTCACCCTCTTCTTCGTCCCGACCAACATCATCGTAACCCTCTCGGCGGCGCTCCTCTCCAACCGGAAGGGCTGGCTCGCAAACCTCAACCGGATCTTCTTTTTCCTGCCGATGGCGGTTGGAATGAGCAGCATGCTGATGATCCTGAAGATGATGTTCAATCCGACGATCGGGATCATCAACCGCCTCATCGGTATCAACATCCAGTGGTTCAACGACCCTGATGCGGCGATGGCGCTGCTGGTGGTCGCCGGCGTGTTCCTCGGCATCGGCTTCGACTTTCTCCTCTTCAGCGCCGCTCTCAGGAACGTTCCCAACGACTTGAAGGAGGTCGCCCTGATCAACGGGGCGAACGGATTTCAGATATTCCGTCATCTGGAACTTCCGCTCATCGCGCCGACCCTGGTCTTCATCGTCGTGACGAACATCAAGAACGCGATGCTCATCAGCGCCCCGGTGCTGATCCTCACCGAGGGAGGACCCTTCCGCTCCACCCAGACGCTGGTCTACCAGATGTACCTGGAGGGGTTTAAGAGCGGCAATTATGCCTTGGGCTCGGCGATCGCCATCGTGGTCTTCCTTCTTACCTTCACCGCCCTTCTCATCCTGCTCCATTTGGAGCGAAGGAGAATCTACTACCAGTGAGGACCCTGCGCGCGACCCTTTCAACCCTGCTTTCCCTCCTCGTCGTCTTTCCGATCGCATATGCGATCAGCGCGTCGTTCTTCCGGTACGCCGATTTCACCGCCTTGCCGCCTCGTCTTTTTCCTTCCGGCTTGAACCTTGGCAACTACGTCCGCGCCTTCTCCGAATCGTTTTTGGCGCGCTTTCTCTTCAACAGCCTGCTCACCGCGATCATCGGAACGTTTCTTCGGATGACGATCTCGATCATGGCGGCCTACACGTTCTCCTTCTTCTCCTTCAAGGGGCGAAACGCGCTCTTCATCCTCATCGTCGCGACGATGCTCCTTCCCTCCGACGCCCTGATCATCGCGAACTTCATGACGATCCGGGCGCTCCGGCTCACCGACACCTATCTGGGAATCATTGCGACAAGTCTGCTTGCTCCGACCCACATCTTCATGCTGCGTCAGTACTTCCGGATGATGAGCGTCGAATACCGGGAAGCGGCCGTCATCGAAGGGTGTACCGACACGCGCTTCTTGACGACGCTTTTGATGCCGATGAGCAAGGCGGTGGTCCTCACCCTGGCGATCCACTCCTTCTCCACGATCTTCAACGACTACCTCTGGCCGCTGCTTGTGACCAACAGGACCTCGATGAGGACGATCCAGGTGGGCCTGACGATGATGGGCTTCAGCGAGCAGCTCGACTACGGTCCCCAATTCGCCGCGATCACCTTCCTGATGACCCCGATCCTCGTTGCCTTCATCGCACTTCATAGACCAATCATCGAAAGCGTATCGATACGCTTTACCGGGAGGTAATATCATGAAACGTTTCATCATCCTGGCGACCATCGCCCTTCTTACGATACCGATGCTGTTCGCTCAGGCGCGGAAAGAGAGCGAACCGTACACCACGATCACATGGTGGCATCCCAACTCCGGGTTGGCCGGCACGGCCAGCGAGGAGCTGATCGAAACCTTCAACCGGACGGTCGGAAAGGAGCTGAAGATCCGGGTCGAAGGGGTCTATCAGGGCAAGGCGAACGATGTCCTCACCAAGCTCAAGCCGATTCTTCAATCCAAGGATCAGCGCGACCTTCCCGACCTCGCCCAGCTGGACGGATCGGCGGTGCTGGATATCCGCGACGCCGCCCAGCTCATCACGATCGATGAGCTGGCCAAGGATGATCCGGGCCATCTCTCCAGGATCGTCGAAGCGACGCTCAACTCGATAACCTACCGGGACAGGATCCTCGCGATGCCCTTCAACGCATCGACGATCCTCCTCTACTACAACAAGGACGCGTTCGCCAAGGCGGGAATAGACCGGCCGCCCCGCACCTTGGATGATGTGAAAACAGCCGCCGCGAAACTGAGGCAAACCGATGATAAAGGGCGAACCACGTTCTGGGGGATCGCGAATGTCCCCACCACCTATGAGCTGATGGTCTGGCTTGGACACCAGAACGGACTCACCTACCTCACCGACTACGAGAACGGGCATACCGGAGCCCCGACCAAGGTCCTCTTCGACGAGAACGGAACGATGGTGAACTTCCTGACCAGATGGCAGGCGATCTACGATACCGGATCGCTGGCGAACCTCACCAGCGACCTCAACGGGGCGTTCGCTTCCGGCCAGGTGGCGATGATCCTCGCTTCGACGAGCAACCTCTCCACGATCGCCTCGATGGTCGGCGACCGCTTCGAGGTCGGCGTCGCCAACATGCCGATGGTCGACGAGAACGCCACCGGAGGGGTGAACGTCGGCGGCGGAGCGATCTGGGCGTTCGATACCGGCAAGAACAACCAACGGGCGATCTGGGAGTTCCTCAAATTCGCCACCGGCGCAGAGGAACAGCTCAAGTGGCATATCGCCACCGGCTACTTCCCGGTGAACGTGGACACCTACGAGCTACCGGAGTTCAAGGCCCACCTTCAGGAGAACCCCCTCTTCGGAGTCGCGAGCCGTCAGCTGATGGATTCGAATCCGAAGCTGCAGGGGCTCTGGGTCCCCAGCGCATACCAGATCTACTATGCGTTCCAATCGGGAATCCTGAAGATGCTGGAGGAGAAGCAGACGCCCCAGGAGGCAAGCAGGGCGATCGCGGATGAGATCAACGGCTATCTACAGGAGTATCACCTGATGAAGGCTCGGTAGCGCAACGGCAGACATACCACCTGAAATAGGGACTTACGTCGACAATCGAGATGGAGGAGAAGATCTCTTCCATCTCTTTTTTCGGTTCCTTGATGAAATTGAAGTAATCGCCGCCCTCCGCCCATTCGACGACGGTACTCACCGGGTGGCGGCGGTCGTTATAGTCGTGGATGATGACGGTCTTCGATGCGATCCGCTTCAGTTCCCGATAGAAGCGGATCCTCTCGGGCTTCTTCAGGCCATGGGCGACATGGCTGGAGATGACCAGATCGAAGCTCTTGTCCAGAAACGGCAAGCCTGAGACACCGTCGGCCAGGATGAACCGGATGGGAAGGCCACGGGTTTTTCTTCGGGCCACGGCAAGCATCCCCTTGGAGGAATCCACCCCGGTCGTCCGGATCCCCCGTTCAGCCAGGACCGAACACAGCGCCCCTGTTCCGCACCCGACGTCACACGCGCTCTCCACCGGTCCCAGCTCGTTGCCGTGCTTGGCAAGAATCGCTTTGAACCGGCGTCTCTGATAGGAAAAGAACCACCCGTAGATTCCGCTGATCCAGTTGAAAAGCATCTCAGCTATCCTTGAAGCGGCACTTCTCTTTGAAGGTGCACTCCAGACATTCGAGGCCCGGACACTCCTGGAAGGACGCGGTCGACTCCAGCTGGGCGATCCGCCAGGAGAGATCCTCCACCCGGCTGTTGATCTCCGCCCTCCGTTCCAGCACCTCGCTGAGCTTGTTCCGGTATTGACGCAGCAGTTCCAGCCGTCGGCGTTCTCCGGTCCGGTCGTCGCTGCCCAGACGAATGATCTCCCCGATCTCCCGAAGGCTGAAGTCAAGCTCCTTCAGCTCGGCGATCCGGTTCAGATAGACGACCTCCTTGTCGGTGTAATACCGCTGGCCGCCCGGCGAACGCAGGACTGTCTTCAGCAGGCCCAGCGATTCATAGTGCCGGATCGTCCGGACCGTCACGTTGCACTTCTCGGCGAGTTCACCGATTCGATAGATATGCTGTTCCATCTCCCTTTCATGATACCATACCGATCAACTGGAAATCAAAACCCATGGTGGGCGGATCTAAGAAATGGGGTACACCATTTCGAGACCTCATCGTTCATCGGGAGCTTGACAAGCTAGATGTTTCCTGAGCCGGTCAGCCATCCCTTGCCTCTCCATTGTATCGACCTGTCCGAGAT
>JAAZJI010000224.1 GCA_012800465.1 Spirochaetales bacterium | reverse complement strand
CGTCCGCTGATGCATCCGCCGCTGGCCCCTCCGCACGCCTTTCCGAAGGTCGTGGTGATCAGGTCGACCTTGCCTTCAACACCACATAGTTCGACGCTTCCCCGGCCTGTTTCCCCGAGATAGCCGGTTGCGTGGCTGTCATCGACGGCGACGAGGGCGTCATGGGTTTCCGCCAACGCACAGATCTCCTTGAGCCTGGCTACATCGCCATCCATCGAGAAGACCCCGTCGGTGACGATCAGCCGCCTTCGGGCGGAGGCGCTTTCCTTGAGCGCCTGTTCGAGCCCGTTCATGTCACTGTGCCCGTAGCGGAAGCGTCGGGCTTTTGAAAGCCGGATCCCGTCGATGATCGAGGCGTGGTTCAGCTCATCGCTGATGACCGCGTCCTCCTCGCCCAAAAGCGGTTCGAACAGCGCTGCGTTCGCATCGTAGCAGGAGGAGAAGAGGATCGTGTCCTCCGTCCGGAGAAACGATGAGACCGCTTCTTCAAGCTTCTTGTGAAGGGTCTGGGTTCCGCAGATGAACCGGACCGAGGAAAGGCCGAAGCCGTAGGTCTCCATCGCTTTCCGGGCCGCTTCGACGACCCGTGCGTCATCGCTGAGACCGAGGTAGTTGTTGGCGCAGAAGTTCAGGACCGGCTTGCCGCCGACCGAAATCTTTCGCCCCTGAGGCCCTTCGATGATCCGCTCCTCCTTGTAGAGCCCTTCTTCCTTCAAAGAAGAAAGGAACTCGCGCAATTCATGTTCCAATCGGCTGTTCATGCTCCCTCCCGTGCCCTGATCTTCCCGATCATGTCTTCCGTCATCGAGGCGAGGGTGTAGCGGGGTTTGAAATCCCACTCGACCCGGGCGGCATAGTCCTCCATGCAATCCGGCCAGGAATCCGCGATCGCCTGCCGGACCGGATCGATCGCGTAGCTGATCGTGAAATCGGGAATGTGGGTCCGGATGTGCGCCGCCAGATCCTCGGGACAGAAGCTCATCGCGGCGATGTTGAACGCGTTCCGGTGGCGAAGCCTCACGGGATCCGCCTCCATGACCCGGATCGCCGCCTCCACCGCGTCCGGCATGTAGATCATGTCGAGGTAAGTGTCGCCGCGGAGGAAGCAGGTATAGTGCTTTTCCCGGACCGCCGCGTAGTAGATCTCTATCGCGTAGTCGGTGGTGCCCCCTCCGGGGGGCGTCAGGCTGCTGATGATTCCCGGGAAGCGGATGCCCCGGGTGTCGACGTCCCAGCGGTGGTGGTAATAGTCGCAGATCAGCTCCCCGGTCACCTTGGTGACCCCGTAGATCGAGGTGGGGCGCTGAATCGTATCCTGCGGGGTGAACGTCTTCGGGGTCGTCGGCCCGAACGCGCCGATCGAGGAGGGGACGAAGAGGGCGCACGAGCGTTCGCGGGCGACCTCCAGCACGGCGATCAGACCGTTGATGTTGAGATCCCACGCCTCCAGGGGGTCTTGTTCCGCCCGGGCGGAGAGAAGGGCCGCCAGATGGTAGATCGTATCGATCGAGTGGGTCCGGACGATCTCGTCGATCCGCTTCCCGTCCCGGGCGTCAAGAAGATGGAAGGGTCCCTCCTCGATCAATGCCCGATTCACGTCGCTGCGGATATCCGCCAGCACGACGTTGTCGGTTCCATAGCGCCGGCGGCATTCGAGGGCGATCTCACTGCCGAGCTGGCCGAGGGCGCCTATGATCAATATCCGGTTCATCCATCCTCCCGTTCGCCTGTTTCTTGACAAGTGGGAACCGCGCTTCTACAATCGATGTAGGTTCAGTATATTGAACGGAATTCAGTATGTCAAACTTAATAGGAGGTCCACGATGCAGCCACCCCCGATGATCGGCAAGAACATCCAGCGGATCCGGACCGCCCGCAAGCTCACCCTCAATGTCCTCAGCGAGCGCAGCGGGGTCTCCAAGGCGATGCTCAGCCAGATCGAAGGGGACAAGGTGAATCCCACCGTCGCCACGGTGTGGAAGATCGCCAAGGGGCTGAACGTCGAGCTGAACGACCTGCTCGATGGAGTCGACGGGCCGACAAGGGTGTTTTCTCTCAATCCCGCTTCTGATGACGGCTCGAAGCTCGAGAAGCGGAAGGACGGAGTCACGATCAGGATCCTCAGCCCGCTTTCCTCCGTCGAGGACCTGGAGATGTACCTGCTGACCTTCGAGCCCGGCTCGACGCTGGAAAGCGAACCCCATATCGCCGGAAGCCGGGAGTACCTGACGGTCTTCAAAGGCGCGATCGACGTCCGGGCCGGTGAGAACACCGCCTGCCTCAAAGCAGGTGACTTCCTGATCTACCACGCCGACATCGAACACTCGATCGCCAATCACGGGGGCAAGGAAGCCGTGGTCCACATGGTGGTGCGCTTCTCCTCCGATTCCGGCCCTTCTTGACACGATTGGCGGATTTGGTGCACTCTTCATCTGCAAGACGAACCCAGTAATCGGGAAAGGTGGTGATAGCAAGATATGGCATATGTCCGAGTAGACGAGAACGAGCCGCTCGAAAAATCGATCAAGCGCTTCAAGCGCATGGTTGAAAAAGAAGGGATCATCCGCGAGTACAAACGCCGCGAATACTTCGAAAAGCCCTCCACCCTCCTGAACAGGAAAAAGAAAGCGCTTGCCCGCAAGCAGATGAAGAAGGCCCGGAAACAGTACAGCTCCAAGGGCTACTGAGAACGGATCGGTTGAATCGCCGGCAACTTGAAAGTTGCCGGTTTCTTCATTTTATACCTCTCAAATTTAATATAACAGCAAGAAATACATAGTAATTTACAGTAAATGAATAAATATTTCTCGAAAGGCTTGGAACGGACGCCCGAAATGCGCTAGAATGTCAGCCAATCCGGCCGCCGCCGGAAAAAACCTGTAAGGAGCGTATCCCATGCTGATACTTGTCGCAGACGCCTTCGATGCTTCCCTGCCGGGCAGACTCTCCGTCTTCGGAGAGGTCACCACCGACCACCAGCGCCTTTCCGAGGCGACCGTCGTCCTGGTCCGTTCGAAAACGAAGTGTACCAGGGAGTACATCGACAGCGCCCCGAACCTGAAGGTGATCATCCGAGGGGGCGTCGGCGTGGACAACATCGACACCGAATATGCGCTCAGCAAAGGGATCGTGGTCCGGAACACCCCCACCTCCTCCTCGATCGCGGTGGCCGAGCTGACGATGGCGCTGATGATCAGCGTTCCCTGCAACCTGATCGAGTACCATCAGGGGATGAAGGCGGGCACTTGGCTGAAGAACATCAAGCGGACCGAGCTCTACGGGAAGACCCTCTGCCTGCTGGGGATGGGGAACATCGCCTGCAAGGTCGCCGAACGGGCCCAGGCGTTCGGAATGAACGTCGTCGCGTACGACAAGTACGTCACCACCCACCAGTTCGCGAAGATGCTGCCCAGCGCGGAAGTCGCGGTCGAGAACGCCGACTATATCTCCCTGCACCTTCCGCTGACCGCCGAGACGACGAATCTCGTCGACGAGGAGCTTCTGAGCCACTGCAAGAAGAAACCGGTGGTCATCAACACCGGACGCGCCCTCTGCGTGGATGCCGAGTACATGGCCAAAGCCCTGGAAGGGGGGTCGGTCTCGTGGTACTGCACCGATGTCTATCCGAACGACCCGCCCCGAAGCGATTACCCCCTCCTGGGTTGCGACCGAGTCACCTTCACCCCCCATGTCGGGGCGAACAGCGTGGAGAATCTCGGGCGGATCGGCCAGGAGACGTTCAACATCATCAAGGAACTGCTTGAGGGAGGAATCATCTGATGGAACGGAAGAAGAATTTTTTTGCCGGCCCGAGCGTGCTGCCGCTCGAAGTGCTGAAGCAGGTGCAGGAGGAGCTGGTCGACTATCAGGGCAACGGCCTGTCGATGATGGAGACCAGCCATCGCGGCGGGATGTTCGAAGAGATGTACGATGAGACGATCGCGCTCTTCAAAGACCTGATCGGGGCGGGGGAGGAGTACGAGTTCTACTTCCTCGGAGGCGGAGCCACCCTGCAGTTCTCGATGATCCCCATCAACTTCCTGCCTCCGGGAGGGACGGCGGGGTACATCAACAGCGGATCCTGGTCGGAAAAAGCGCTCAAGGACGCCCGGAAGCTCGGCCAGGTCGAGGTGGTCTGGGACGGAAAGGAGAGCAACTATACGACCCTTCCGAAGATGGAGACGCTTGCGATCGATCCGAAGTTGAGCTATCTCTATCTCTGCTCCAACGAGACGATCGGGGGAATCGAATACAAGGAGTTCCCCGCAAGCGGTCCGGTCCCCCTGGTCGCGGACATGTCCAGCGACATCCTCAGCAGGCCCTTCGACATCAACCGGTTCGGGATGGTGTTCGGAGGCGTCCAGAAGAACCTCGGTCCGGCGGGCGCCACCTTCGTGCTCTACAAGAAAGAGCTTCTCACGAGGCAGAATCCCGACCTTCCCTCCTATCTCGATTACGCGCACCACGGGAAGAACGGGGGACTGGCGAACACCCCGCCGGTCTTCGCGATCTGGGTGGTGAACCTCGTGCTCAAGTGGATCGGGCGCCATGGAGGAGTGGCGGGGATGGCCAGGAGGGCGGAAGAGAAGAGCGGTCTGATCTATGAGGTGATCGACTCCTCCTCCTTCTACCGCAGCCCCGTCGACCGGAACTATCGTTCTGCGATGAACGTGGTGTTCCGGCTTCCCGACGAAAAGCTGGAGGAGCTCTTCATCAAGGAATCGAAGCGGGAGGGGATGCTGGGTCTCAAAGGGCACCGTTCGGTGGGAGGACTGCGGGCGAGTCTCTATAACTCCCTCGAACCCGCCGCCG
>JAAZJI010000223.1 GCA_012800465.1 Spirochaetales bacterium | reverse complement strand
GGGAAATGAAAACGAAAGTCTATTCAATTGACGGCAAGGAGCTCAGGACGATCGAGTTGGACGATACGGTGTTCAACCGCGAAGTGAGCAACGGTACGATCTACTACGCCGTCAACAACGAGCTGGCGAACCGCCGAGTCGGGACGGCCAGCACGAAAACGCGAGGCGAGGTGAACTACAGCAACGCCAAGCCCTACAAGCAGAAGGGAACCGGAAACGCCCGGGCGGACGACAAGAAGAGCCCGCTCTGGACG
Source organism: Spirochaetales bacterium (assembly GCA_012800465.1). GTDB lineage: Bacteria > Spirochaetota > Spirochaetia > Sphaerochaetales > Sphaerochaetaceae > Sphaerochaeta. The sequence continues at coordinate 1,434 of JAAZJI010000223.1, read as the reverse complement.
GGTGGCGGAACGATCTTCGGTCCGAAACCCCGGGACTACTCCTACCGGATGCCCAAGAAGATGAAGCGTCTTGCGATGAAGAGCCTCCTGAGTCTCGGCGTCCAGGACGGACGGCTGACGGTCGTGGAGGACTTCACGATCGAAAGCGGCAAGACCCGCGATCTGAGCGCGATCCTCAGGAACTTCGTCACCGACGGGAGCCGCACGGTCCTCATCATCGGCGAGAACGACGAGCTGCTCAGACGGGCCGCGAGGAACATTCCGTACCTGTATGTGCTCTCCTATGACAGCCTCAGCGCCAAGGAGCTGCTCTACGGACGCAAGCTTCTGGTCCTCGAAGGCGCGGCGAAGAACCTGAACACCTTCTACGGTGAAGCGGAAGGACGGAGCAAATGAGAGCAGACCAGATAATCATCGAGCCGGTGCTCAGCGAAAAGAGCAACCTCGCCCGCGAGGCGGAAATGAAGAAGTACACGTTCCGGGTTCACATGGACGCGAACAAGCCCATGATCAGCGATGCGGTCAGCAAGCTGTTCAAGGTCAATGTCGTGAAGTGCAACGTGATGATCGTAAAGGGCAAGCCGAAGTATTCCCGCAGCCGGGGCGGTTCCATCAGGGGGACGACCGGGGACTGGAAGAAGGCTGTCGTGACGTTGGCCAAGGGTGATTCCATCCAAGCCATCGAAGGTGTATAAGGAGTGGAACGGACATGGCTTTGAAGACATATAAACCCTATACGCCCACCCTCAGGCAGAAGAGCTCGCTGGACTACAGCGAAATCCCCACCAACAAGCCGGAGAAATCGCTGACGGTCGGACTTTCCAAGAAGGCCGGGCGGGACACCTTCGGCCGGATCAGCGTCCGACGCCGCGGAGGTGGACACAAGCGAGCATATCGGATCATCGATTTCAAGCGGGACAAGGTCGGAGTCCCCGGCGTCGTCAGGACGATCGAATACGACCCGAACCGGACCGCCAACATCGCTCTGGTGTTCTACGCGGATGGCGAGAAGCGCTATATCCTCGCGCCGAAAGGGATCAAGGTGGGGACGAAGATCCTCAGCGGGCCGGATGCCCCGATCACGGTCGGCAACGCTCTTCCGTTGAAGGCGATCCCCCTCGGACTCCAAGTCCACAACGTCGAACTGAACCTCGGCAGAGGCGGCCAGATGGTCCGCTCCGCCGGCGGAAGCGCGACGGTCGCCGCCAGGGAAGGGGACTACGTCACTCTCCGGCTGCCCTCGGGCGAGATGCGGATGGTGTTCGGCGAGTGCTACGCCACGATCGGCACCCTCGGCAACGAGGACCACATGAACGTCAACCTCGGCAAGGCGGGCAAGAGCCGCCACCTCGGTCGCCGACCCAAGGTCCGGGGCGTGGCGATGAACCCGATCGACCACCCGCACGGCGGTGGTGAAGGAAAGACCAGCGGCGG
>JAAZJI010000222.1 GCA_012800465.1 Spirochaetales bacterium | reverse complement strand
GACCCTAAAAAGGTTGTTTTAAGCCGGATGATCGCCTCGCTTGCCGGTCAGGAAGATGATATCATTGTCTTCGGAGACGGCCCGGTCGAGATGCGCGAAGCCCGCAGCCGGGGAGTCCTGGCTGTTGGAGTCTTAAGCGACGAAGTTCGCCGAAAAGGTGAAAACCTCGCTAAACGCCAACGTCTCATTCTCGGTGGCGCTTCGTTGCTGATGCCCGACTTCGCTTCCTCGAAGGAGCTTGTCACTCTCTTGGGGTGGAATCGCAGTGAACAACGTGTTTGATCGTAACCGAATGACCTATTATCCTCTTCGAGAACGAAAGAACAAGGTGCATATAGAGAATGCGACGATCGATCCGGATCATGATTCCTTCCCGCTTACCGACGAACAGGAGGTTTGGATCGACGCCCTCCGTGATGAAATTCTTGAAGCTCGGAAGAACAAGCGACCGGTGATTCTGGCGTTCGGCGCCCATACGATTAAAAACGGGCTCGGGCAATTGCTCGGACGCTTTGCCCGGGAAGGCTATTTCACCCACTTGGCGACCAATGGAGCGGGAATCATCCACGACTGGGAATTCGCCTATCAGGGACGATCCAGCGAGGATGTCAAGGCGAACGTGGCCGAAGGGAAGTTCGGCACCTGGGAGGAGACGGGCTTTTACCTGAATCTCGCGCTGGCGGTCGGCGCCTTCGAGGGTTGCGGCTACGGCGAATCGGTCGGCAAGATGATCGAAAAGGATGGAGTGGCGATCCCTTCCCAAAAGTCCCTCCTTGAAACCTCCCTGGATCGAACTGCATCCCTGGAGAAGCGGAGCGCCGCCCTGGATCTGCTCGACCTGGTCGTCAGACTGGATCTGCAGCCGGGATGGCTGAGCATTCCCCATCCCTGCAAAGCCTATTCCCTTCAGCACCGCGCCTACGTGAACCGGGTCCCCTTCACCGGTCACCCGATGTTCGGTCACGACATCATCTACACCCACAAGGCGAACAAGGGCTCGGCGATCGGGCGGACCGCCGAGCGGGATTTTCTTTCCTTCGTCGATTCGATCGCCCGCCTTGAAGGGGGCGTCTACCTCTCCGTCGGATCGGCGGTGATGAGCCCGATGATCTTTGAAAAAGCGCTTTCCATGGTCCGAAATGCCGGAATCCGGATCGATCATGCCGTCATCAGGGTGGTGGATCTTCAAAAAGGAACCTGGGACTGGAATCAAGGCGAGCCGCCTGAGGACGACCCGGCGTACTATCAGCGCTTCATGAAAACGTTCAGCCGGATGGGCCTCGAAAGCCATTACCTCTGCATCGACAACCGATCACTGTTCGTGAATCTTTATACCGCTCTTACAAGGAAAGGATGAATCATATGAAGAAAACGTTGAAAGCATGGAAAAAAGAATTACAGCATCACCTGGACAAGGAGCTGTTGCCGTTCTGGCTTGACCGTCTTTGGGATGAGGAGCATGGCGGATTCCTCACCCAGTGGGATAAAGACGGCAAGGACAGCGGGGTCGACGAAAAGTCGATGCTCGCTCATTTCCGCTCGATCTATTCGCTTTCCCTGGCGGCGCTGCACGGCCATGACCACGACGGGCGCTGTCAGTCGCTCGCCACCAAAGGCGTGCACTTCGCGATTGAACATTATTGGGATGAGAAGTACGGCGGGCTCTATTGGCTGTTCGACCGGAAGAACAACGTGCTCATCGACCAGAAGATCACCTACGGACACAGCTTCGTGATCTACGCCCTCTCTACCTATACGCTGGCGTTCGGCGATCCGATCGGTCTCGAATACGCCGAACGGGTCTTCGACCTTCTCCAAGTCTACGTCGTCGACACGAACTACGGCGGATACTGGACGATGCTCAACCGGAACTGGAGCCTCTGCGGGCCCGGAAGCGGCGGCGGGGACCGCAAGACGCTGGACATCCACATGCACCTGATGGAAGCGTTCACCGCGCTGTATCAGGCGAGCGGCAAGGAGATCCACAGGCGCAAGCTTCTTGAGATCATCACCCAGATCGACGAGAAGATTCTTCATCCGGAGTTCAAGACCGGCATTCCCATGTTCTGGGAGGATTGGACGATCGCCCCGCACATCAAGTTCGACATCATCTGGGGATGGGACCGCTTCGAAGGGGAGGACGG
>JAAZJI010000221.1 GCA_012800465.1 Spirochaetales bacterium | reverse complement strand
CGCCTCCTACGACCCCCACGCCTACATCATGGGCAACCCCAGGATCAGGGCGATCGTCGACCTGCTGCAAAGCGGCTACTTCAACGTCAACGAGCCGGGAATCTTCGATCCGCTCTACCGCTCCCTGCTGAAGGAGGGGGACCGCTACTTCCTCTTCGCCGACCTGCAGATGTACGCCGACGCCCACCGCAAGGCGCGTGAGCTCTACGCCCTCGATCGGACCGAGTGGGACCGCAGGGCGGTGCTCAACGTCGCCAGCGGCTCGAAGTTCTCCAGCGACCGGACGATCGGTGAATACGCCAGGGAGATCTGGAAGATCGGGAGCCTGCCGGTGAAGCAGAACGGGAACGACGACACCGTCCTCGAAGACGCCCGCAAGCGCTGATCGGGACCGGATCCGTCACCTTCTCGTCAAGGTGGCGGATTTTCGTCACCGGCGGTTCCGGTAATTGGTTGCCCTGCAAGAAGAATCACGCAAGCGGTTCCCCAAGTGTCGGCTTTTCGTCATTCGGGATTATCTCCTGCTATATTTACGGCATGGAATCGTTTTGGAACCGCGTCACATCCCTGCTCAACACCTCCACGGTCGTCGAGCTCGCCCGATTGCTCGATGTGAAGCGCTCGACCCTCTCCAGCTGGATCCACAGCGATCGCCGACCTCCCATGGAGGTCCTGCTGAAGATCACCAGACTGACCGGGGTGGATATCCACCAGCTGGAACGGGGCTTCTCCTACGCGCTCGAGGAGGAGGATGACGAGGTCGCCGAGCATCATGTTTCCTCCAAACGATTCGAACTGATCGAGTTCATCAACTCCCTCGATGATGAAGAGCTTGAGGTGGTCTGGGCGTTTCTCCGCCTCTGCAAGCGGCGAGGGGTCAGAACCCGAGATTCGCAAACAGCGCGGCGACCCGAGGGGTGAGGATCGCGAAGATCGGAGCCAGAACCATCGCCGGAAGGAAGTTCCCGGTCTTCGTCTTGCGGATGTTCAGGAGGTTGAACCCGATCATCAGCAGCAGGACTCCCCCGACCGCCCCCAGCTCGCCGATCCCCCGTTCGCCGAGAACCGGCTCGATCCACCCGCCGGCGAGGGTGAAGAACCCCTGGTAGACGAGCACGAAGAGCGCGCTGGCGGCCACCCCCGGGCCGTAGACGGAAGCGAAGACCACCGCCATCGCCCCGTCCATGACCGATTTGATCATGATCAGGCGATAATCCCCGGCGGTTCCCGCCCGGATCGAACCGAGGACCGTCATCGCCCCGGAGCAGAACAGCAGCGACGCATTCAGAAATCCGAGAGCGAAGTTCTTCGCCCGTTCCCCGTCGGACTCCCCCCGACTCGTCACCTTCTCCATCCGGGCGCCGAGGGCCAGGATCCGGTCTTCGATCTTCAGCCAGTACCCCAACGCTCCGCCGAGGGCGAGAGCCAGCAGCATCAGAAGATAGGACGAGGTCGCCATCGCCATGGAGAATCCCAAGGTAAGGGTGATCAGTCCGCTGGAGGTGAAGACGATCTCCTCGAAAGATGGTTTCAGCCTGCTTTTCACGAGCAGCCCGATCAGGGAACCGACGACGATCGTCAAGGCGTTGAAATAGGTGGCTATCATGATGATTTGGAGTATACTCAGATTGTATGGAAGGCTCAAGAACGACCCAGAACCTTCTCCTGGGCGCCGGGGGCGGTACCCGGAGCGGCGGGGAGAAGCTCTTTTGGATATATGAGAACAGACCGATCATCCATCACAGCGTCGCCAATTCGCTGAGGGCGGGCCTTCCCACGATCCTGGTTCTCGGACACCGGCACTCCGAGCTCCGTCCGCTGATCGGGGACCTGGCCGAAGACCCTCTTCTGACGATCGTCATCAACGAGGAGTGGCGCTTGGGCCAGGGCTCCTCGACGAAGGTCG
>JAAZJI010000220.1 GCA_012800465.1 Spirochaetales bacterium | reverse complement strand
CGACCACGACGTAGATGTAATCAAGCTGGGCCACCATGAAGAACTGGTCGATCGCCATGTCGATCTGGCCGTCGGTGAGGGGACAGAACCCGTAGAGGTGGGCATAGGATTCGTTATACATGTGGAAGATCTCCTTGGCGTAGGGGATCACCTCTTTTTTCCTGGTAAACTCCAAAAGCCGATATCCATGGCGCTTTTGGGCGATCTCGCTGATCCGCTGCACGCGGGGGATGGGTTCCTTGGGGATGTGGACGATATGTTCGGTCCAGTCGACATCCTTCACGAACCCGAGCTTCGTCAGATGTTCATGGTAATACGGGTGGTTGTAGAGGGTGATGAACATCCCCTCCTGGTCGAACCCCTCGACGAGCAGGCCCTGCTTGTCCAGGTCGCTGAATCCGATCGGTCCGATGATCTCGGTCATCCCCTTTTCCCTGCCCCAGGCGAAGACCGCTTCAAAGAGCGCTTTGGAGACTTCAAGATCATCGATCACGTCGTAGCGGGTGAAGCGCATCTGCTGCATCCCTTTCATCGCGTTGAGCTTGTTGTTGATCAGGGCGGCGATGCGGCCCACCACCTTGCCATCCTTATAGGCGAGGAAGAGCTGCGTATCACAATACTCGAACGCGGGGTTCTTTTTGGGGGTGAAGGTATCCTTTTCATCCGAGATGAGATAGGGGACAAAATACTTGTTGCCCTTGTAGAGATCATTGGGAAAGGAGAAAAACGCATTCCGTTCTTTTCTGGTAACAACCGGCCTGACGATGATCATAGAGATGCACTCCGGGAATATTGTGTGGGTTCCCTTCCGTAATTTCAACTGTTTTGAGAGCAGAATGGCGGCACTTGTCCCATTTTTGGTGAAATAAGCCACCAAACGGTTCCCGGTTTTTCTCCCAAACGAACCAATAATCTCCCAAATGGTATGATGATATGGGAGAATACTACGGCAGGTGGGAGATGGATGCGCATATTCGGCTCCTACAAATCCAGGGAACGCTCTTGGGTGCGGGGTACGCCTCAAGGATGAGGGGTACATCCTTCGCCAAGGCAGGGGACGGAATACCGCCTATGTACGGAATCCAAACCACCGGTAAGCTTCCACGAAATCAATCATTCGAGGGCGGGAGAGAACCTTGAAAGAAGGAACAAGCAGTTCAAACGTCCGGATTGCAAGGCATCCTTGCATTGTGCCATGAAATGCTGTAGGACTTACATGATGATGGATTGCATGGTGACTTCAAAAAGGAACGGAAGCGAGGAAGGAGAGAGGAGTCTGCTCCGGTACTCCAGTGGAACCATCTATGCGAAGACGCTGGCCGGGAACAGGATCCTTGTGAAGGACGTCTCCTTTTCCATCCGAAAAGGGGAGAAGCTTTCCCTGATCGGCGAGACCGGTTCCGGCAAGACCATGATCGCCCTATCCTTGATGGGCAGACTCGCTCCCAACGTCAAGACCGAAGGCTTGCAGTGCATCCTTGACGGGAAGGACTGTTCTCATCCCAAGGTCGCATCTTCTCTTCTGGGCAGGGAGGTGGCGTATATTCCTCAGAACGGCATGGAGTTCCTGAATCCTTCCAGAACGGTCAAACATCATCTCCATGACAGCCTGCGCCGGGCGGGGGTGAGAAGCGCCGAAATGAAGGACAGGGCGGCATCCGCCCTCGGCTCGGTGGGATTCCGTGATATCGACGGGATCCTGAAGAGCTATCCGTTTCAGCTTTCCGGCGGCATGGCTCAGCGGGTTACCGTGGCTTTGGCGCTCTGCACCAGGGCGAAACTGATCATCGCCGATGAACCGACGAATGGTTTGGACAAGGAAGCGGCATCCCGCATGCTGGAGCATCTTGGACTTCTGTTTCCCGACGCGGGACAGCTGTTCATCACCCATGATATCGAGGTCGCCTCCAATGCGGACCGGATTCTTGTCCTCTGTGGCGGGAGAGCCATGGAGCATGGAAGAAGTTCCTTTCTCGGGAATCCTCGCAATACCTACACGAAGGGTCTCGTCTCTTCGCTCGTTTCCAACGGCATGAAGGCGACCCCGACGCTGAGAAAGAGGACAGGCTGTCCTTTTTCCGACCGTTGTCCAAAATACTCCGAGCGGTGCAGGGATGAGCGTATCCATCAGAGGGAAGGGGATCACGAATGGTGGTGCAACGGATGATCGAAGTGAAGTCCGTCTCCAAAGCGTTCGGGGAGAAGAATGTGCTCAGCGATCTGAGCTTTTCTCTCGATGCAGGAGAGATCCTGGGGGTCTATGGCAAAAGCGGGATCGGCAAGACGACCCTTGCAAAGATCCTTTGCGGACTTGTTCCCATGGATGCGGGGGAGATCCTGGTCGATGGAACCATGCTCTTCTCTCCGACCTCGCCGTATGACAGGAACCTGGGGAGAGGAATCCAGATGGTCTACCAGCATCCCTATGCATCCCTCGATCCCAATCAGAAAGTCGGAAGCTCTTTTTCCGAACTCATCAAATATCACGGCCTGGCGAACGGGAAGGAAGAGATCGATGCCCTGATCGCAAGAGTTCTTTCCGAAGTCAATCTCGATGAAGGAATCCTTTCCCATCTTCCCCGGCAGATTTCCGGGGGCGAAGCCCAAAGGGTCGCCCTTGCCCGCTGCCTTCTTCTGCAACCGACCCTTCTCATCATGGATGAGGCTACCAGCATGCTGGACGTGATGGTCCAGGCGAATGTATTTGCACTTGTAAAGAAGAATGTCATCGAAAAAGGTGGTTCCATCCTTCTCATCAGCCATGATAGGGGTTTGGTCGATCACGTTTCGGATCGGATCCTCGATCTGGAAAAGAATCGAGTCGGTTGACTCTCGTGCTTGGAGGCCCTTATACTCGATATCGACGGCACGAAGCCGTTTCCACGTCACACGAAGTGACCGCTACCCGCATGCATCGTACTCCTGAAGGAAGTGCGACAGCGATCATTCGATCCTTGCCCATGTGTCACCGACCATGGCCGGAAATAGTGAAGAGGTGGAATTATGAAACACAGATCATCGGTACTCGTCATCATCCTGCTTTCCTGTGCGCTGGCGCTTTTCGCCCAGCCTGTAAAGGAGTCTCCTCTGGGAGCACGTTCTTCTTTTCCCATTGAAAGAATCACCGTCGGAACGACCGCCAAGATCGAGAAGGCCGAGCGGGGCGAATACGCCTTCGATATGCTGGCCAGCGCGGTCACCGAGCTTCCTCTCGTCTATCAGGACACTTCCGGTTCCTACCATCCTCTGCTTGTCGATTTCGCGACGGAGGACGG
>JAAZJI010000219.1 GCA_012800465.1 Spirochaetales bacterium | reverse complement strand
TCCATTCTCCGTGAGGATCTCCGTAACGATCTCCTTCCCGTCAACTTCCAGCACATATCGGAATACCCTCTCTCCAACCATGAATTCCAAGATGAATGAGGTAATGTCGTTACCAGGGTGTAGCCTGTTTGGTATGACCAATTTGGGGTTGTATCTATCTCTGATGATTTCCACAAACGACTCGAACGCAAGAATCATGGTCGACTTCCCCGAAGCATTCGCTCCATATATGGCCAAGCAAGGAACGGTTCGCACCCCGCCTTCTTCAAGGAAGGGGAACAGCTCCATCTCTTTATATCCGTTAGGAGCCTTTTTTTCTGCGTATCTCATAGGGAGAATCGCATCAAGTATCGATCTGTAGTTTTTAATATGAAACGATAAAAGCATGTATTTTTCCTTTATAGGTATCTACAGTATCATTTCAACCAACAGCAAAGTCAAGATAAACAATATATTTGTTTATCTTTGAGATATGCATAATGAAAACGTCCTTCAAAATGAGTATACGGCCTCCTCAACGGGCATGGCGCCATAGATGCTATCACCCTAAAGTGGATCAACATAAACTACATGGTTCACGTTTTTAACATATTTTCATTATGTCGGTCACAATGTCGGTTACTATGTCGGGCACGATGTCGGTTACTATGTCGGTCTCAATGAGGGTAAAAGGCTGATGAAAGACCGGAAACGTAGCCTTACAAGTCCACCCTGTTGATCGGCTTCCCCGCCAGGAAGTGTTCCACGTTCCTGATCGCTATCCCCAAAAGGCGCTCTCGGGTCTGCAGCGGCGCCCAGGCGATGTGGGGGGTGATGATGATGTTCTTTGCCTTCAGAAGGGGATTGTCCGCCCTGATCGGCTCGACGCTCACGACGTCCACGGCTGCGGCAGAGACTTTGCCGGAGTTCAGCGCATCGGCAAGATCCTGTTCGTTCACGAGGGGGCCGCGCCCGGTGTTGAGGATGATCACCCCGTCCTTCATCCTTGCGATCGTCTCCCTGTTGATCATCCCCCTGCTCTGCTCGGTCAGGGGCAGATGGAGGCTGATGATGTCGCTTTCTTGGTAAATCCTCTCCATGGAAGCCCGGTCCGGGTGTTTCGGATCAAGCGAAGGCGAATAGGCCAGCACCTCCATGTTGAACGCCTTGGCGACCTTTGCCACCGCCTTGCCGATCGCCCCGTAGCCGATGATCCCCATCTTCTTGTTCGCAAGTTCAATCAGGGGGTAGTCCCAGAAGCAGAAGTCCTTGGCGGTCGTCCATCTGTTGTCCCGTATCACCGCATCGCTGTGCCGCTGCACCCGGTTGGTGATCTCAAGCAGGAGGGCGAAGGTGAACTGGGCCACCGCGTCGGTCGAGTAGGCGGGGATGTTGGTGACCACGATCCCTTTTTCTCTCGCCGCTTCCAGATCCAGAACGTTGTAGCCCGTCGCCAGGACCCCGATGTACTTCAGCTTCGGCGCCCGGAGGATCGTCTCCCTCGCGAGAATCGTCTTGTTGGTGAAGATGATCTCGGCATCGCCGATCCGCTTGACGACATCCTTCGGCTCCGTCCGGTCATGGACGGTCAGTTCACCGTAGGCTTCAAGCGGAGTCCAATCCAGATCCCCGGGGTTCAGGGCATATCCATCCAGCACGACGATCTTTCTCATGGATGAAATCCTACCACGAAGATCCGGAATTACTGAAGCGGTGAAGGCGGCGTTTCCCCGGATTCGGTCACCCCCTCGAAGACGGGACTGCGCTCCTCCATCTCGCCGGCGCTGTACCCCCAGATCGACTCGTACTCCTTCGGATCCTCCCCCATCGCCTCAAGCTCCCTGAGGTATTGGGCGATCGACTTGGACTCGACGATGTCGACGTGGTGCATCTCCTCGATCACCTTGGAGTGCGGACGGGTATGGTCGAACTCGAAGCGGAGGATCCTC
>JAAZJI010000218.1 GCA_012800465.1 Spirochaetales bacterium | reverse complement strand
TCCGTACGTTGCGGGCGAACCCCGTCGAAGCCCGGGCGGCGAAGTGCCCGCTGAGAATTCCGAAGGCAAGGGCGACAAAGCTGCAAAGAAGCAGGATCGCCCCCCAGAAGATGATCTCGTTCATCGAAGCGCCGCTGATTCCCCGATCAAGCAGATTCGCCATCAGGTAGGGGATCGTGACGTCCATGGCGACCTCGAGAAGGACGAAGAGGATGGTCAGAAATGTCGGAAGGCGGTTTCCCACCGCTTGTTTTCTCAATGCCGGTATCATGTGCTTCCGATAGTACCGAACTTGGATATCGTAGACAACCGAAAGAGGAGGAAAAGGGATCGATTCTCCATGAAAAAAGCCCCCGAAGGGGCTTCGAGTCAGAATAGATTTCGATAGGCTTGGAGAATCTCATCGCCTTCCGCCCCTTGAAGGACCTTGGTGGCGAGGACCTTTCCGAGCTGGACCCCCTCCTGGTCGAAGGAGTTGAGGTTCCAGGCGAAGCCCTGGAACATCACCTTGTTCTCATAGTGGGCCAAGAGGGTTCCCAGCACCTCGGGGGTAAGGCGCTTGGCATACAGCAGGCTGGAGGGACGATTCCCTTCGAAGCGCTTGTTGGGGTCCGGATCATCCTTGCCGAGGGCGAAGGCGACGATCTGGGCGACGAGGTTGGCCACAAGCTTCTCCTGGCTCGTCGAGTTTTGAACGACGAGGTCGTCCTTCCGCTGGCTTTCGCTGAAGCCGATGAACTGCAACGGCACGATGTCGGTCCCCTGGTGGAGGAGCTGATAGAAGGAGTGCTGGCCGTTGGTTCCCGGCTCGCCGAAGATGACCGGCCCGGTCGGATAGGAGACGGGTTCGCCGTCCCGGTCCACCTGCTTGCCGTTGGACTCCATGTCCAATTGCTGCAGGTGGGCGGGGAAGCGGCTGAGCCCCTGGCTGTAGGGGAGGATCGCCGTCGTCGGGTAGCCGAGGACGTTTCTCAGATATACGCCGATCAGGGCGTCCAGAAGCGCGGCGTTCTCCTTCACCTGGGGATGAAGGGCCGCCTTGTCCGCCTCGTGGGCCCCTTTGAGGAGCGCTTCGAAGACCTCGAAGCCGAAGGCGATCGAGAGGATGGCTCCGCCGACCGCGCTCGTGGAGGAGTATCGGCCTCCGACGTAGTCGTCGAAGAAGAAGGAGCGGAAGACCTCCTCGCTTTTGGCCAGGGGGCTGGTCTTGCTGGTGACCGCCACGATGTGCCGGGCGGGGTCGATCGCGGGGTTCCCCTTTTTCAGCCACGCCTCGACGAACCGCTGGTTGGTCAGGGTCTCCAGCGTGGTTCCGCTCTTGGAGACGAGGATGAAGAGCGTCTCTTCCGGGTCGAGGGCGGAAAGGACGGCGCTTGGGTCGTCCGGGTCGACGTTCGAGATGAAGGAGGCGGGGATGTGCTCCTTCCCCTCCCGCTGCGCCCAATCCTTCAAGGCGAGGTAGAGGGCCAGGGGACCGAGGTCGCTGCCGCCGATTCCGATCTGCACGACGTGGGAGACCGGCTTTCCGGTGGAGAGGAGGAGGGTCTTTGAGCGGACCTCCTCGCTGAAGGCCCGGACCTTGGAGAGCTCCTTCCTGTAGAACTCCCCCTTGTCCTCTCCGTCGACCATGACGTTCTTTCCGATCTGCCCCCGGGTGAGGTGGTGAAGGACCAGCCGCTTCTCGCCGGTGTTCATCACCGCCCCGTCGAGAAGGATCTGGTACTTCTCGGTGAGCCTGAGCTCATCGCTCAGCGCCTGGAGATGGGTGAGGATCTCCTCGGTCACCGGCATCGCGGCGTAGTTGTAGGCCACGCCCTGTGCGGATGGAACGGAGCAGCTCTGGATCCGTTTCTTCGTCAGCAGGTCTTTGCTTCCGACCTTCGGAGCACGCTCAAGCGCCTTGAATGCGCTCGCTTCAGTGAGATTGATGTACTTCATGGATTATTCCTCTATATCTGGGATGCGGGTCTTGAAGGACTCCAGCAAGTCTTCCTTCGTCATTCCTTCTCGGAGAATGATGAAGATCGTATCATCGCCGGCCAGGGTTCCGAGGATCTCGGGGATGGCCAGGATGTCCAATGCGATTCCGACGCTGTTGGCGTGCCCCGGTCGGGTCTTCACCACACCGAAGTTACCGCTGAACTCGATGGAGATGATCCCTCGGCGGACATCCTGGATGTAGCTTTTCTCCGATTCGCTGACCAGGTCGTTTTCGGGCAGGCTGTAGTAGTAGCCCGACCAGCCGTCGCTGATCTTTCCGACCTTCAGCATCTTCAGGTCGCGGGAGAGGGTCGCTTGCGTGACGGTGAATCCTTCTACTTTGAGCATGGAAAGGAGGGTGTCCTGGTTGTCGATCCGGTTGTTCCGGATGAGTTCCTTGACGACTGCCAGGCGGTTGTGGCGGGATTTCATCTTCTGGGCACTCCTTACGATAAGAATATTTATACGGCGGGCACGAATAAAGATACAGCAATCTTCTTTGACAATCAAGGCGGTCGCACGTCTTGACACGTTCTATCCATCTGCGCAAGCTGAAGTTGAACACACTTGATTTGGAGGATTCCCATGCTTATCGTATATCTTTTGCTGGCTGCCGTCGTGCTTCTCGTCATCTGGGGAGTTTCCGTATACAACCGTTACGTTCGCCTCCGAAACCAGGCCGAAGAAGCGGAAAGCGCGATCGATGCGCATCTGAAGCAACGGTATGACCTGGTTCCCAATCTGGTCGAGACGGTGAAAGGCTATGCCAAGCATGAGGAGCAGACGCTCACCAAGGTCATCGAGGCCAGGAACAAGGCGATGAGCGCCGGAACGCTGGAGGAGAAGGACCAGCTCAACGCGTCGTTCTCCGCCACGCTGAAGACGCTGTTCGCCCTCAGTGAAGCGTATCCGGACCTGAAGGCGAACCAGGGCTTCCTGGATCTTCAGGCGCAGCTTTCGAAGATCGAGTCCCAGCTGCTTTCCGCCAGGAAGTACTACAATGCGATTATCAAGCAGCTCAACACGATCTGCGAAGTGTTTCCCTCCTCGATCGTCGCTTCGATCGCCCGCTTTGCAAAGAAGCCGTATCTGCAGATCGAAGAGGAGGCTCGTGCCCGGGTGGACGTGAAGTTCTGATGAAACGAAGCTCTTTCCTTGTCTGTATCCTCCTGTTTGCGCTCGTATCACTCGTTGCGAGCGACTATACGTTCCGGCAGATCGACATGGATGTGACGGTGGATCTGGACAACTCCTATCATGTCACGGAACGGATCGTGGCGGAGTTCTTCGTTCCAAAGCACGGAATCTATCGGGAGATTCCGATCCGGTACGGGAATCAGCGGATCGGGCTGAAGGACCTGCAGGCGAGCGATCCGATCATCAAGGACGATGTCTCCTCCGGCTGGGCGACCTTCCGCCTCGGGGACGCCGACGTCAAGGTGAAGGGGCTCAAGGAGTATGTGATCTCGTACACGATGGAGATCGGGGACGACCGCGATCGGGAGGGGGATTTCTTCTACTACAACATCCTCGGACCGGGGTGGCAGGAGGAGATCGGTCTCGTCACGTTCACGGTGCGACTGCCGAGCCCGATCGATCCTCGGAACGTCTCCTTGACCGGCGGCAGATATGGGGCGACCCGTCAGCGGGGTGAATACACGGTCTCGGCCGACGGGACGACGATCACGGGAAGCGCTCGAACCATGAAGCCCAAGGAGGCGCTGACCCTCTACATCGATCTGGAGGAGGGGTATTTCAGCGAGGTGAAGAAGTTCGTCGATCTGACGATTCCGCTCTACATCGGTGCGATCGTCCTCTTCGTCCTGTTGGCGTTCCACTCCTTTTCGATCTGGAAGCGCTACGGCCGGGACGATCCCTTCGTTCCGGTGGTCCGCTTCGATCCGCCGACCGACCTCTCCCCCCTGGAGGTCGGCTATCTCTTCGACGGGGTGGTGGACGCGAAGGATCTTTCCAGCATGCTCTTCTACTGGGCGGACCGGGGCTACATCCGGATCGAGGAGCTGAAGAAGAAGGAGTATCGGATCATCAAGGTCAAGGACCTGGTCTCCCCCAAGGCGCATGAGCAGCGGCTTTTCGATGCGTTCTTCAAGCACGGGGATGAAGAAGGCGTCCTGTTGAAGCGCCTCGCCAAATCGACCACCTTCGCCAAGGATATCGAGCGGACGAAGAGCCTGACCCGCTCCTGGTTCACCAAGGAGCGGGAGCTGAAGGACCAGAGTGCCGAGCGCAAGCGGATCATCCCGTTCCTCCATGGGGTGCTGCTGATCGTCTTCCATGCGTGGGGGACCACGTACAGCTACCCCGGCGGTGCGCTGCTTCTGGTTCCGCTGGCCTTCGGGATCGGGCTGCTGGTCCTCACCGCGATCGCGATCCCGAAGATCTTCGATTCGTGGATGTTCGCCCGCAAGGGAAAAGCTTTCCTGAAGAGCGGCGTCTTCCTGCTGGTGTACCTCATCGCCTTCGGAATCATCTTCATGGTATACCGCGAGGAGGTCTTGCTTCCGCCCGTGCTTTCGCTGCTCTTCGGCACAAGCGCCCTCGGGATTCCGCTTCTGTTCGCGCTCTTCGGGGCGATCACCGCCAAGCGCAGCGCCTACGGGCAGAAGATCCTCGAGGAGATCGTTGGCTACCGCGAGTTCATCGAGAAGGTCGAGATCGACAAGTTGAAGGTGATGATCGAGGATGACCCGGAGCTCTTCTACCATGTGCTCGGGTATGCAATCGTGCTCGGCCTGGAGAACACCTGGGCGAAGAAGTTCGATTCGATCGACATGGCGCAGGCCTCCTGGTACATCGGGTCGGGCGGAATCCACCATCCGTTCTTCTACGCGACCTTGGCGAACAATCTCACCACCGGCGCGATCACGAAGGCGCTCTACACCCAGGCTTCCTCCGGCTCCGGCCGGGGCCCGATCACCCCCTCCTTCGGCGGTGGCGGGTTCAGCGGCGGCGGATTCAGCGGCGGCGGCGGGGGAGCCTGGTGATGGAAAGGGGCCGTCGCCATGCGGCGGCCTCTTGCGATGTGAAGCATGGTCTGTAAGAACAAATCTCTGGAAAGCTGAAAGAGGACAATGAATGCCCCCTTGAGGGGCATGGCCATCCCCCTCCAGCCTGCTGAACTCCGTGTGTTTGTGCAGGAAAACAGGCGGGTGATCATCCCCCAATGGAAATATCCACGCAAAAATACTAGAATACTCATAGTTGCCGGAGAGCGACGGAGAATCCCTCCTATGAGGTTCTTCCATCTGTCAATCGACCGGCGGATGAACAATGCACAACATGGTGAAAATGAAGCTTTCTTCGGGAATGCAAGGACGCGGATGACGCGTGGAAAAGAGATCTTGCTCGACAGCGTTGAACGCGTCTGCCGGGTGTTCGGCTGCATATTCCGGGATGAATTGATGAGGATGATGTCCGATGGCGATCATGGATGGTCCGGTCAGACAACGTAAGGATGTGAGCTTGCGGGAACGTGTTCAGGCGGAAGAAATTCGGTCTCGCCTTCGAAAATCACGTGCCCGATTTTGAAAAGGACGAAGCACATGCATAAACAAGATTGCACCCGAGCGCTCCACATTGGTTTGGATATCGGTTCCACTACGATCAAAACCGTCGTTCTTGACGGAGAGGAAGTCGTTTATCAGAGTTACGAGCGACACCACTCCGACATACGTCAGGCGCTGACGGATTCTTTTTACGCAGTATATCGACATTTCAACGGCACGGCTTCTTCCGAATGTTTCAAGCTGATTATAACGGGGAGCGGCGGCATGAAGGTAGCTGACCGCCTTGGCGTGCCGTTCATCCAGGAAGTGATCGCCCAAACCGAGTTTGTCGAAAGATATTATCCGGAAACGGATGTCATTGTGGAGCTGGGAGGAGAGGATGCGAAAATCACCTTTCTCACGCCCCGGATAGAGCAGCGCATGAACGGCGCTTGTGCAGGCGGCACAGGCTCTTTCATCGATCAGATGGCACAGCTCATGAATACGGACGCCCGGGGGTTGAATGAATTGGCTAAAAACCATGGCACCATCTATCCTATCGCCTCGCGCTGCGGAGTCTTTGCCAAATCGGATGTGCAGCCGCTCCTGAATGAGGGGGCCTCCCATGAGGATATCGCCGCCTCGGTCTTGCAGGCCGTGGTCAACCAAAGCATCACGGCATTGGCCCAAGGGCGCGCACTTAAGGGCAATATCGTTTTCCTGGGTGGTCCATTGTATTTTCTCTCGGAATTGCGTGAAGCTTTCCGCCGTACGCTCGGGGAAGCGGCGACTTCGCTGTGCGTGCCGGAAGATGCCCAGCTTGTGGTAGCTAAAGCGGCCGCCATGCAGGCCGGAGACTGCCAAATCTTTACTCTGGATGAAATGCGGGACAGGCTCCGCACGGCTCGGGATTTTGGCGAAGATCTCTCCCACGTACCGCCCCTTTTTGCCAATCCGGCGGAGAAAAAAGCTTTCTTGGAACGTCACGCGCAAGCGACTGTTCCGGAGCACTCCATACAAACAATAAAAGGTCCCGCTTTTTTGGGGATAGACGCCGGCAGCACTACCACCAAGGCGGTTCTGCTGGATGGAAAAGGTGAACTGTATTATTCAAGCTACGGCTCCAATTTGGGCAGTCCCGTGGAAAGCAGCATTCGCATCGTCAAAGAGATATACAAGCGGTTGCCCCCGGATGCATACATCGCCAGGTCATGTGTAAGCGGGTACGGCGAAGCCTTGATCAAAGCCGCATTGAAGGTGGATGAAGGTGAGATCGAGACCATGGCGCACTACCGGGGGGCGACGTTTTTTCAGGAAGATGTCGATTTCATTGTGGATATCGGCGGTCAGGACATGAAATGCATGCAGGTCAAAGACGGCGTCATTCATACCATCATGCTCAATGAAGCCTGTTCCTCCGGCTGTGGTTCTTTTATCCAGACTTTTGCCCATTCCCTGAATATGTCCGTACCGGAATTTGCCCAAGCGGCTCTGGATGCCGAACATCCGGTAGATTTGGGTACGCGCTGTACGGTGTTTATGAACTCCCGAGTTAAACAGGCTCAAAAGGAGGGAGCGGACATAGGTGACATTTCCGCCGGCTTGTCTTACTCGGTAGTGCGTAATGCGCTGTACAAAGTCATCAAGGTCCAGGATCCGGACCGTCTGGGGCGGAACATAGTTGTGCAGGGTGGAACCTTCCTGAACGACTCCGTGCTTCGTTGTTTTGAACTGATCATGGGTAAAGAAGTCATTCGCCCCACCATTGCAGGTTTGATGGGTGCTTTCGGTGCGGCTTTGACAGCCAGGGCGCATTACGAAGAGGGCGCCGTCAGCACCTTGCTTTCCGCCGAAGCGTTGGATGATTTCACCATGGACAACAGCTCCGTGGTTTGCGGACGATGCGGAAACAACTGCAGGTTGACCATCTCCACCTTCAACGACGGAACACGCTTTATCTCGGGTAACCGCTGTGAGCGCGGAGCCGGCAGGACGGAACGTTCCTCCATGGCGTTACCCAATCTCTATGCCTATAAATACAAGCGACTTTTTGCACACTATGAGCCGTTGCCCGCTGACAAGAGCATTGCGACAATCGGGATACCGCGCGTCCTCAACATGTACGAGGATTATCCTTTTTGGTTTACCTTCTTTCATGAGCTCGGCTTCCGTGTCGAGCTTTCCGGAGATTCAAGCCATGAATTATATGCACAAGGCATGGAAAGCATTACCAGCGAGAGTATTTGCTATCCGGCCAAACTGGTCAATGGGCATATCGAAGACCTGATAAGCCGGGGCATTCGCATCATTTTTTATCCTTCGGTTACTCACGAATTCAGAGAGAACCGGGAAAGTGACAACCATTACAACTGTCCCATCGTGATATCGTACCCTGAAGTTGCGGCAAACAACTTGGAATCTCTGGAGAATGACGATATCCGCTACCTCAACCCTTTTGTGCAGATTGCTGACCGCAAGGCCTTCGTTGCCATCATGGCAAGGGTGCTGAAACCATATGGCTTTGCTAAAAAGGACATTCGCTCTGCCGCCGACAAGGCATATGCCGAGCATCTTGCCTACAGGAAAGATGTACTCAGAGCCGGAGACGAGGCTCGCGCATACATGGCGGAACATCATATACAAGGCATCGTGCTGGCGGGGCGTCCCTATCATGTCGACCCTGAAATCAATCACGGCATTCCTGAATTGATCAACGGTCTCGGGTTGGCCGTGCTGTCGGAAGACTCCGTCGCACGCCCCGGAACGTTGGAGCGTCCCATTCGCGTCCTGGACCAGTGGATGTATCATAGCAGGTTGTACGAGGCGGCGGCCGTGGTTGCAGAGGCTGACGATTTGGAGCTGGTTCAGCTCAATTCGTTCGGTTGCGGCTTGGATGCGGTTACCACGGACCAGGTGAAAGACATTCTAAGCGCCAAGGATGCCATGTATACTTGTCTGAAAATTGATGAGATCAGCAATCTCGGCGCTGCAAGAATACGCCTGCGCTCCCTCTTGGCTGCCATGCGAGAGCGCAAGGATACGAGATCGTCTCAAACGTCCCATGTGCAAAACCGTGTCATCTTCACTGAAGATATGGCGAGAGAGCATACCATATTGGCACCACAGATGGCGCCCACCCACTTCGCTCTGATCGAGGCGGCACTGAAACCTTCCAAATTGACTTTGGAGCTTTTACCTGAAGTCGGCAAGGAGGATATAGAATGTGGTTTAAAGTATGTCAACAATGATGCCTGCTACCCGGCGATCGTCGTCATCGGCCAGCTTGTAAACGCTTTGCAAAGCGGTCGCTATGACCTGCAGAAGACCACTGTCATCATGACGCAGACCGGCGGGGCGTGCCGCGCCAGCAACTACACAGGCTTTTTGCGCAAGGCGCTGAAAGATGCGAATCTTGCTCATGTACCGGTCATTTCCGTCTCCGTGCAAGGCATTGAAACCAATCCCGGTTTGAAATTGTTGGACCTCCCGACCTTGGATCGCATGCTCAAGGCGGCCATCTTGGGCGATCTTCTGGACCGTCTGACGGTCCGCGTTCGCCCCTACGAGATGGAGGAGGGCCTTGCCGATGCGCTGTACCATACGTGGCTGTGTACAACCAAGGATTGGCTCTCAGGTGCAAGTCGGGAGCACACATACCGCACCCTCATCCGGGATATGATGAAAGAATTTGAAGGATTTGAACTCCAAGC
>JAAZJI010000217.1 GCA_012800465.1 Spirochaetales bacterium | reverse complement strand
CCCTGCTCGACCGCCTCGAGGATGTAGTCGGGCGATCCGATCCCCATCACGTAGCGCGGTTTCTCCTTCGTCACGTGCGAAGCGGTATGGGCGAGAAACCGGATGAACTCCTCCTTGGGTTCTCCGACGCTCAAGCCCCCGATCGCAAGGCCGGGAAACTCCTGTTCATTGAAGAATTCGGCGGATGCCTTTCGTAAGTCCTCATAGAAGTTCCCCTGCACGATTCCGAAGAGATGCCCCTTCATCGTCTCATGCTGATTTCGACGGATAATCGCTCTTTGTGCCCAGCGGTGGGTACGCTCCATCGCCTCCCATGCCGCACGATGGGAGATCTCAGGAGGGGTGCAGACATCGAGGCACATTGCGATGTCGCTGCCGATGACCGCCTGGGCATCGATGACGCTCTCGGGGGTGAAGAGACGACGGGAACCGTCGATATGGCTTTGGAAGCTCACTCCCTGCTCCTCGATCTTCCGCAAGCCCGAAAGGCTGAACACCTGGAACCCTCCGCTGTCGGTCAAGAGATTATGATTCCACGCCGAGAACCGGTGCAGACCTCCGTATTGGTTGAGGACTTCCAGTCCAGGCCGGAGGTAGAGGTGGTAGGTGTTTCCCAAGATAAGCTTGTACCCGATCCGCGCCACCTCTTCGTGATGGATCCCCTTGACCGTCCCGGCGGTTCCCACCGGCATGAAGACGGGGGTCTCCACCGTCCCGTGACCGAGGTGAAGGAGCCCGAGGCGGGCATTGGAAGAGGTATCCTGATGCGTGGTTTCGAAGATCGTCATGGTCAACCCCGTCTTGAAAGCGTGCGCTGGAGCGCCGCGAGCAATAGTACCACAATCGAGGGGATCACCATAGCCCAGATGGGCGAAAGGACCCCCTGGCGGGCGGCGATCATCGTCACCATCTGCACGACGTAGTAGACCACCGCGACGACCAGACTGGTGATGATCGCAAAGAGCAGGATGTTCTTCTTCAGGGAGTATCGGATCGTGGCGGCGATGACGGTCAGGACCAGGGGGTTCAACGCATCCAGGATCCGTTTGACGAAATCGGCGGCCAAAGGAGTGTAGCGATTGGGATCGAGGCGCTTCATCCAATGCAGATAGTGAAGAGCCGTTTGGATGTCCATTTGATCGATGTCACCGCCCGCTCCGCTGAAGTAGGAAGGATCGAGGTCGATCCGCGAATCGTCATAGGTTTCATGACTCGTCGTTGTTACCACCTCGCCTACTTCTTGGCTCTGCACGCCGTGAAACCTCCAGTATCCGCTATCTTCATCATAGCTACCCTGTCGGGCATCGATCCTGTGGGTGAGGTTTCCCTGTTCATCGAAGAGAAGGAGCATGACCTCCCGCAGCCGGTCGTCCTCGGCGCGGAAGTGGCGGGCGAAGAGGACATAGCGTCCCTCGGGATCGTGGAGGGTGATGTTCCGATTGTCCTGAGTGGTTCTCAGTCCGAAGAGATCCTCCTCCAGGACGAGCCGCTCCTTGGAAAGCGGAAGCTTCACATATTCGGCGAAGGTGAACTGAAGGATTGAAGCGAGGAGCCCGACCGCGATGATCGGAAGGATGATCTTCAAGGGCCGGATCCCGCTTCCGATCAGGCAGATGTACTCGTTGTTGGCATGAAGCTGGGAAAGAAAGTAGGTCGCGCTGAAGAGCAGGGAGGGGCCGAGGGCGAAGATCATCGCCTGAGGAGATCCAAGCAGGGTCAGATACGCGATCGTCGAGAGCGGCAGCTCATGGGAGAGGTAGGTGTCGAGGTTGGCGAAGAGGTCGACGCTGATGAGCATCAGCGTCGTCAACAGGAGGGCTCCCAGGGCGACGACGACCGTGCTGCGGAAGATATGGCGGAGGTAGAGTTTCATGAGCGCCTCAGGATGAACAGCAGGAGCAGTCCGAGGGTGCCGAGGATGATGTTCGGCGCCCAGATGAACAGCGCGGCGGAGACGGGATGGGAAAAAATCTGCAGCTGGGCGAAAAAGAGCAGATACCAGTAGATCACCGCAACGATCATCGAAAGGCCGAAGCCGATCAGCTTGCCGTGGCGAAGACGAAGGTGAGCCAGGACGAAAGTGAGAAAGAGCAGGATCGTGCACGCCGTGCTCAACGCATACTTCTTGTGCAATTCCGCCGTGTAGTATTGGAGGTAGAAGTTGATCGGTTTTTCTTTTTTGAACTCCTTCAGATCCGCTTTGCTTTTCGTTCCCGCCCTGACCTCATCCTGCAGAGCGCTCAGTGTTTTATTGTATCGCCCCATCTCCTCATCGAAGCCGATCCGGTATCGGGCGATCTCCTCTTTGAGCTGTTTGGTGCTTAACTGACTCGGTAGAACGGTTCCCAGCGAGCCGACCTGTTTGGAGAAGTCCAGAAAGAGCCGGGCTCGCTCGGCGTGGGCAAGCGCCCACTCGCCCCCGCTGCGAGTGTAGAGGATCTGAGGTCGATCCAGGTCGAGCAGGTAGACGAAATTCAGCTGATCGTCCAGCGTCACGGTAGCCGACGGCGCGGTAAGAACCTTTCCCTCCTCCCGGGATGAGGAGTCGAAGAGGATCAGCTCGTCGACCCGGTTTTCCTCGACGCTTCTGTTGATCAGGGTCTTGTCCCCGATCGTGTTGATTCCACCATCCACCAGTTCAAGGGTCGGCAGGTCCTGCATCAGCGAGATGTACAGCTGGCGATACCGTGCCGAGGAGACGGGAAGGATCCGATCGGCGGTGACGAACGTGGCGGCGGTGATCACAAGAGAGAGCAGGAGGATGGGTAGGTAGAGGCGGACCGGAGAAATCCCGGTGCAGCGCAGGGCGAGAATCTCCCGGTGCTCGCCGAGATCCCCCAAGGTCATGCTCGAAGCGGTGAGGCTGGAAAAGGGAAAGGTGAAGAGGAGGAACTGGGGGATCGAATAGAGGATCGCCTTGAAGACCGAGGGGTAGTCGACCTGCTTGATGAGAATCTTCTGGGCAAGAAGGAGGATCTGGTTGATGAAGAAGATGAAGAAGAAAAAAAGGAACGCCACGAAGAAGGAGAGCAGATACTCCCGTGATACGTGACGATAGACAAGGGCATACCTTCCAGTCATCCTCGTTACACTCCCGTCGAACCGAACCCTCCGCTCCCCCGCTCCGTCGAGTTTAGCTCATGCACGGGCGAAAAGGAAGCCCGGACGACCGGAGCGATGACCAGCTGGGCGATCCGGTCGCCGTTTCGGACGGTCGCCGGCTCGCTTCCGTGGTTGATGAGGATGACGGTGACCTCGCCGCGATAGTCGCTGTCGATCGTCCCCGGGGCGTTCAGCACCGTGAGGCCCGCGTTCGCCGCCAGCCCGCTGCGGGGTCGCACCTGGGCTTCATGGCCGGGTGGCAGCTCCAGGGCGATCCCGGTGGAAATCAGCGCGCGATCTCCGGGGGCGATGACGACCGGTTCATCCAGAAGCGCCTTCAGATCCGCTCCGGCGCTTCCGGCGGTCCGGTATGTCGGCAGGCTTGCCCCCGCTTTGAGGGCAAGCACCTTGACGGCGGTCATCTCGAAGCTTTCGGATCGATCGCATCGATGTAGGAGAGGTTGAGCCGGTTTTGCCGGTCGATCTCCATCAGCTTCACCGGTACGACCTGACCGAGGGTGAGGACGTCCTCGACGTTCTGAACCCGGGTCCGGGCGAGCTTGGAAATGTGGCACAGGCCCTCCTTTCCGGGAAGAATCTCGATGAACGCCCCGAAATCCATGATCCGTTTCACCGTTCCCTGGTAGATCCTTCCGACTTCCGGCTCCTCGATGATCGCGGTGACCAGCTCCTTCGCCTTCTGGGCGGCGGTGTTGTTCCTTCCGAAGATCGTGATCGTCCCGTCATCATCGATGTTCACTTCCGCTCCGCTCTGGGCGGCGATCCCCTTGATCGTCTTCCCTCCGGTGCCGATGATCGCCCCGATCTTCTCTTCATCGACTTTCATCGTGAGGATCTTCGGTGCGAGCTCGCTGATCTCCTTGCGGGGAGCGGCCAGGGCCTTCTCCATCTCGCCGAGGATGTGCAGCCGGCCCTCTTTCGCCTGGGCAAGGGCTTCGGCCATGATCTTGGGGGTGATGCCGGCGATCTTGATGTCCATCTGGAACGCGGTAATTCCCTTTCTGGTTCCTGCGACCTTGAAGTCCATGTCGCCGAGGTGATCCTCTTCGCCAAGGATGTCGGAGAGGATGGCGTATTGGGAGTAGTCGGCGTCCTTGGTGATCAGGCCCATCGCGATTCCCGCGACCGGTTTGGCGATCGGAACGCCGGCATCCATCAGCGAGAGGGTTCCGCCGCACACCGAGGCCATCGACGAGGAGCCGTTGGATTCGGTGATCTCGCTTACGATCCTGATCGTGTAGGGGAACTCCTCTTTCGAGGGAATGACGCTTTCAAGCGCCCGTTGGGCGAGATTGCCGTGCCCGATCTCGCGACGGCCGGTGGAGAGCCGACCCGTCTCCCCTACGCTGAACGGGGGGAAGTTGTAGTGGAGCATGAAGGAGGAGAAGCTCTTCTCCCCATCGATCGTGTAGAACATCTGCTCGTCGCTCGTCGTGCCGAGGGTGGTGACCGCCAGGCTCTGCGTCTCGCCCCGGGTGAAAAGCGCCGAACCATGGGTCCGGGGAAGGAGGCCGACCTCGGAGGAGATCGGGCGGATCTGGGTCGTCGACCGACCATCGGTCCGGACGCCGTCGTTCAGGATCGAGGAGCGGAGAATCGTGTACTCAAGCTCCTCGAAGAGGGTACGGACCTCCTTCTCCCGCTTGGGATCGCCTTCCAGCAGGTCGGCGAACTTCTCGAGGGTCTCTTCGAGCACCTGGGCGATCGCCGCATGGCGTTCCATCTTCCCCTTCACGAAGGAGGCTTTTTTGAGCTTCGGTTCGGCGAACGCCCTGATCGGCTCGAGGAACGAGAGATCCTTCTCGAATACCGGAAGGGGGAGCTTCTCCTTGCCGGCGATTTTCGCCAGCTCGAGCTGCGCATCGACGATCGATCGGATCACCGGAACGGCGGCCTCGATCGCTTCGACCATCAGGTCCTCGTCGACCTCCTTCGCAGCGCCTTCGACCATCGTGATCCCGTCACGGGTTCCGGCGACGACGATGTCGAGGGTGGATTCCTCGATCTGACTGAAGGTCGGGTTGATGACCAGCTTGCCGCCGACCCGGCTTACCCGGACCGCGGCGATCGGGCCGTTGAACGGGATGTCGCTGATCGTGACCGCACATGAGGCGGCATTGATCGCGATGATGTCGGGGGTGTTGCTCATATCGCTGGAGACGACTGTGGGAATGATCTGGATCTCCCGGCCGAACGACTTCTCGAAGAGCGGGCGCATCGGTCGGTCGATGAGTCGGCTGACGAGGATCTCCTTGTCCTTCGGCCTGCCCTCGCGCTTGAGAAAGCCGCCGGGAATCTTTCCTGCAGCGTAGTACTTCTCGTTGTATTCGACGCTCACCGGCACATAATCGAGCTCCTCGTTCGGAGCCGGGCCGCTACAGACCGTGGCGAGCACGGCGCTGCCCTCGTAGGAGGCGAAGACCGCCCCGTTGGCTTGTTTGGCGATCTTTCCCGTCTCGAAGACCAAATCGGAGTTGCCGATCCGAACACGCACTGTTTTCTTTTCCATCATTCATTCCTTCTTTCGTTCTTCATTCTTCTTTGACGCAAAAGAGCTCCAATGACCTGGTGCGTCACCGGAGCTGCTTCGCATCGATTCCCCATCACCTACTTTCTCAGGCCGAGTTCGGCGATCAGGGCGCGGTAGGCTTCGATATCGCGGTTTCTCAGATACTTGAGAAGGCGACGGCGCTGTCCGACCAGCTTGAGCAGACCGCGGGTGCCGGCATGATCCTTGGGGTTGTTCTTGAAGTGACCCTGAAGATCGTTGATCCGGGCGGTCAGAAGGGCGATCTGCACCTCGGTCGCACCGGTATTCTTCGCATCGCCACCGAACTTGATGACAATCTCTTCTTTCTGTTCTTTCGTAATCATGGACGACTCCCCTTAGCATACAGGCTAAGATACGATATACCGCTACCGTTCGATGCAGCCGGGCCGGCGAGAAGAACGCCCTTTGCCGTAACCCGGGCGACAAGGTCGACCTCGGTGGAATCGGCGTATCCCAGGGTGGCGTCATAGACACCCTCTTTCGGCAACAACTGGCTGAAGGATTCGGTACGGTACAGCAGACCCTCTTCCGTGGATATGGGGGTGTTGGAGACCAGATCCAAGGCATAGGGCCGGCCGAGCATACTTTGGACTCCTTCCAAAGCGCCCTCAAGAAGTTTTTTACGCACCAGGGTGCTGCTGGTGATCTTGCCGTCCTTCGTGAGCACGAAGGGGGGGATCTCAACAAAGGACCCGGGTGACAATCGGTTCAGATGTTCCGGCAGCTGAACAGATCCGACTGATGACGTCGGGACACCGCAGCGGAAATCTTCGCCGACAACCATCGCCTCGAGGCGGCACAGGCCGCTGATCAAGGCGAGGAACTCCTCCCCTGTGAGTTTACTGAATTCCGGACAAAAGTCAATAATGGCGAGATGGTCGATCCCCAGGGAGGCGATAAGCTCATCCCGTTGACGGCCGGTCATCAGCTGGGCACGATAGGGAACCGATTTCGCCGCCATCTTCGGATTACGGTCGAAGACGATGACCATCGACTCCATCCGGTTGGAAACGGCGATCTCCCTGACCCGCTTCAGGATGGAGAGGTGCCCTTTGTGCAAGCCGTCGAAGACCCCGACCGAAACGACCATCGGAACGTCCTTGAGAATCTTCGTTCGACTGAGATCCATAAAATCATGAATCTTCATGCACGCCTCCCCTGTTCACCTGAGCGATGAGGCGGCGCTCCTTCTTGTTGCCCAACGCTCTCAGCACCCCATCTGCGCTGTAGAAGGCGATGTATCCGCTCCCCTCCTTGTCAAGCTCATAGCGCTCGGGATAACGGCCGTTTGCGAGGGGGAACAACGCTTCATCGCCGACGGTGGCGAGCGCCATCTGCTCGAGACGGCCGAGGTAGTGATCCGTCAGGTCGTTCTGCTTGTCGATCCCGGTCGCTTCGGAAAGGGCGAAGGGCCCGATCGAGGTCCGGACCAGGGAGACCAGATGAGCCCGCGAGGAGGAGGCGAGGCCAAGGTCACGGGCGATCGAGCGGATGTAGGTTCCTTTCGAAACCCGAAGGTCGGCCTCCAGCACGCCATCCTCATAGCGTAGGATCTCGAAGGAATCGATCCTGACCGGCCGAGGTTCCAACTCGACGGGTCTCCCCTTTCTCGCCAGGGCGCTCGCCCGCTTCCCGCCGACGTGGAGCGCGGAGTAGATCGGCGGCGTTTGAAGAAGCTCGCCGTCAAAGCCCCGGATCGCTTCCAGGACCATATCGAGAGTGGGAACCTCCGCGGTCGCGACGACCTCTCCCTCCGGATCGAGGGTGTCGGTCTCGCTGCCGAATCGGATCCGGGCCCGATAGCTTTTGTCCAGCGAGGAGAAGAGCGGGTTGAGCTTGGTCATCGCCCCGGTGAGGACGATCAGCAGGCCCCGGGCGAACTTGTCCAGGGTCCCTGCGTGGCCGACCTTGCGTCCGAAGGTCTTCTTCACCTCCCCAAGAGCGGTGAAGCTCGTGATTCCGGGATCCTTGTCGAGCAGGATGATCCTACTTGTCGTGCTCATCGTCCATCAACGAGTCGATCAGGGTGTTGATCTTGTGTCCATCCTCAAGGGAGTGGTCCGCCTTGAAGGTCAGGACCGGGGTGTTCCGCGTCCTGAGGAACGCGCCGACGCGCTTCTGGATATATCCGCTGGCCCGTCGGAGCGCTTCGACGCTCCGGTTCAGCGATGCGTCGTCCAGGACGCTGGAGATGTAGATCGTCGCACTGCCGTTGCCCGGAGCAAGCTCCACCCTGCTTACCGAGACCAGGGTGGAGAGCCCGGGACTCTTGATCTCCCCTTTCATGATCAAGGTGGAGATCGCTTCTGCTATCTTCGCCTCAAGGCGCTGTCGTACAACGTCGCTCATGCTTGTCCACCGGGCTCCAGTTTTCGGGCGATCTCCTTGTGCTCGTAGATCTCGAGGATGTCGCCGATTCTCAGATCGTGGAAGTGTTCGAGACCGATGCCGCATTCGAACCCTTCGACGACCTCCCTGACATCATCCTTGAAGCGTTTCAACGATGAGATCTTAAGCCGCTCGGGGCTGATCGGGACGCTGTCGCGAATCACCTTCACATAGCTGTTCCGCTTGACCTTCCCCGTGGTGACCATACCGCCTGCGATCAGGCCGATCTTCGGCACCTTGAAGGTTTCGCGCACCTCGACCGTACCGATCTCGATCTCCCGAAGCTCGGGGGCCAGCATCCCTTCCATCGCGCTGCGGATATCATCGATCGCATCGTAGATGATGTTGTATTTGCGGATCTCGATTTTCTCCTGGTCGGCGAGCGCCTGGGCGCGGGGGGTCGGTCGGACGTTGAAGCCGATGACCAGAGCGTCGGAAGCGCTGGCCAGCGTCACATCGCTTTCGATGATCGCACCGGCGCTGGCCCGGATGACGTTGAGCCGGATCTCGTCGTTTGAAAGCTTCTCCAGCGATTGCTGAAGCGCTTCGACCGAGCCCTGCACGTCTCCCTTGATGATCACGTTGAAGTCCTGGATCTCGCCCTCCTGGATCTTCGAATAGAGGGATTCGAGGGTGACCTTCTTCACGTTCCGGCTTTCACCGAGGCGTTCGAGCTCCTGTCGCTTGGCACCGACCTGGCGGGCCTGGCGCTCATCCTCGGTGACCTGGAAGGGGTCGCCCGCTCCGGGGATGTCGGAGAGGCCGATGATCTCCACCGGGGTGGAAGGCCCGGCTTCCTCGATCTTGTTTCCGGTATCGTCGAACATCGCCCTGACGCGCCCGGCATAGATGCCCGCCACGTAGTAGTCACCCTGACGGAGGGTGCCCCGCTCGACGAGGACGCTGGCGACGATTCCGCGGCCCTGGTCGACCCGGGATTCAAGGACCTTTCCTTCGGCGCGGCAGTTCACCGCAGCCTTCAGTTCCAGCATCTCCGCCTGGAGCAGGACGGTATCGAGAAGTTCTTCGATTCCGATCTTCTTGAGCGCGGAGATCTGGCAGAAGAGGGTCTGGCCGCCCCACTCCTCCGGCATCAGCCCGAGGTCGGAAAGCTGTTGCATAACTCGTTCCGGCTTGGCCTCCGGCAGGTCGATCTTGTTGATCGCGACGACGATCTCAACTCCTGCCGCCTTGGCATGGTTGATCGCCTCGATAGTCTGCGGCATGACACCGTCATCTGCCGCAACGACCAGCACGGCGATATCCGTGGAATTCGCGCCGCGCATACGCATAGCCGTAAATGCTTCATGACCCGGTGTGTCGAGGAATGTGATTTTCTCCCCGTTGATCGTGACCATGTAAGCGCCGATATGCTGCGTGATACCGCCCGCCTCGCGGTCGGTCACATGTG
>JAAZJI010000216.1 GCA_012800465.1 Spirochaetales bacterium | reverse complement strand
TGCGACATCCCTGCACGCCACGGTTCGCGGGTTCAGCAACTCCCTGATCGAGTTCTCCGGCGATCCCAACGCCCTTGACGATCTCCATAAGGGCCTGGGTGAAATCTACAACCTCAACTGCATGAACTGCCACGCCTCCTGCGGCGAGTGCCACGTCTCGCGTCCGGACAGCTACGCCGGTGGCCTGATCGACCAGCACAACTTCCTCAGCACCCCGCCGATGGACCAGACCTGCTTCGCCTGTCACGGCATGCGGAACGCCGGCGAGTATATGGGAACGGTCGGCTTCGGTCAGGATATCCACTACGAGATGGGCATAACGTGCATCGATTGTCACGATGTCAGCAACTTCCACGGAACCGGAACGGCGTACGACTCGATGTGGGATAAGCCCACCCTGCCCTCCTGCAGTGATTGCCACGGCGACGTGCTTTCCGGAAATTCCGAGAATGTGATGCACAACGTCCACGGCGATTCGCTGGCATGCCAGGTCTGTCACGCCCAGGCGAACCAGAACTGCTTCGAGTGTCACATCTCCATCGCGGATGATCGGCAGTCCCTTGCCAGCCACTCGGAGACCCAGAGCCTCTTCAGGATCGGGCTGAACACCGACCCGACCCCGGAACGGCCGTACAAGTACGTGGCGCTGCGGCATATGCCCACCGCCGCCGACTCCTTCATCGAAGCGGGTGACGACCTGATGCCCAACTTCGACGAGAAGCCGAACTGGAAGTATTCGCCGACCCACAACATCCAGCGCTCGACCTTCCAGAACGAAAGCTGCAACTCATGTCACGGCAATGCGCGGATCTTCTTAAGCGAGAAGGACCTGAGGGAAACGGACAGCAAGGCCAACTGGCAAGTCATCGGTCCGGTGCCCGCTGCCCTCGGCAAGTAAATCGGTTATCGAAGGTTTTTCAAGAGCCAAAGGTGGAAGCTTTTGGCTCTTGTGTTGTATAAAGAACAGTATGAAGAGTCGAATATCGAAATTCATCCGCTTCCTCGCCTCTCTGAAGGTGGCGATCGTCCTCCTGATTCTCATCGGAGGATACATCGTCATCGGCACCGTATTGCCCCAGCACAGCACGGAAGCCTGGTACCTTGAGCGCTACCCCGCGATGGGGAAACTGATTATCGGCCTGTCCCTCGATGCGGCCTACAGCTCCCCGATCTTCATCATCCTCCTGATCCTCTTCTCCATCAATCTCGCCCTCTGCACGATTCTCAGCCTGAAGGGCCAGCTGCGCCAGGTCAAACCGACCTTCTTCCCCCGGTTCAAGGAAGAAGAATACGGGTTTGAAGGAGTCGATGCCGACAAGGTCCGCTCATACCTGAAGAAACACCGCTACCGGGTAATCGAAGAAGACGGGGTGATCCGGGCGGCCAAGCACCGCTACGGCGTGCTCGGGGCTGCGATCACCCACCTGGGGATCATCATCCTGTTCCTGGGCGGAGCGATCGGGACGATGAGCTCCAGCGAGGAGATGATCACGCTGCTTCCGGGAAACCAACACCGCTTCGAGAAGCAGGGGTTCACCCTCACCCTCGACGACTTCCGTATGACCTTCGAACCCAATGGAGCGGTGAAACAGTACTACAGCGACGTGACGGTCGTCGATGACGACGGAACCACTCTGAGCGAGACCATGTGGGTGAACAAACCCTTCCACCACAACGGCCTCGGGTTTTACCAAGCC
>JAAZJI010000215.1 GCA_012800465.1 Spirochaetales bacterium | reverse complement strand
GGTCCATGCGGAGAAGATTCTTCAGGGGATCGACGAACTGGCGTTCATCCGCTTCACCTCCACCGACGTGGTCCGCTCGAAGATCGTCCAGGCGATCATCGATGCGTATCAGAGAGGAGATGTCTAGATGCGGAAATCCAGTCGCCACCGTCCAGCCGGATCGCGCTATCGGCGGCTCATCATCATCGTCCTGGCGGTGCTGGTTACGGGGTGCGCCTTCTTCATCCCCCTGCTGCCCCACATCGCTTCGGCCTCGCAGAGCGTCACCTACCTGGTGGGCCAGCTTGCGGAAGAGGATATCTACGCGTCGCGGGATTTCATCTACGTCGACCGGGAGCGGACCGAGGAGCGGCGGCTCGCCGCCGAGCGGGCGGTCCTGCCAATCGCATCATTGAACCTGCGGCTGACTTCGCTCTCCTATGCCCGGCTGGACATCTTTTCGAAGCTCCTTCTTGGCGACTCAGATCGGCGGGAGGGCGATCTGTATACCTTCCTGGGCTCCGAAGACCTCGTCGACCGGAGAAACCTTTTGCAGCGCCTCTTCCTGTTGAGCGAAGAGGAGCTTGCCTACTATGTCGCCACCCTCAACGAGACGGCGAGCATGGTCCTCTCCCGGGGCCTGATGGCCCATGAGAGCTATGAACGGATCGCAGGCGACGGATATGATTCCTTCCACCTCGAGATGGGTCTGCAATCGCACGGAGATGAGCGCGATTCCCTTGATGATGTCCTGACCAAGCAGAATCTCGATGACCTGCTCTTCGCGTACCTGAGGGGCTATATCCGCCAGCAGCGCTCGTTCCAACCCCAGCTGATCATCGATACGCTGGTCCTGCTGCTGGAGAACAACCTCATCTACGACGAGGCGAAGACCCTGAGCCTCCGCGCCCAGGCCCGGACCAATGTCGAAGAGGTCCGAATCGCCATTCCGAAGAACACGAAACTGGTGAGCCGGGACACCCCGCTGACGGCGAACCAGGTGAGGATGCTCGAGGCGATGAACGAGCGCTCCTTCCTCTACACCCCGACCCAGCTGCTTGCCCGGGCGATCTTCACGATCATGGTGACGCTCGTCGGCGGCCGGATGTTCCTCCTCTTCGCCAAGGGGCATTTCCGAAGTGAGCTCTATCTGATCCTCGCCCTCAGCGCCCTGCTCATCTCGACCCTGCTGATCGGTCTGATCGGATGGCTGCTGGGAGGTGCGGTGCTGGACTCCCATCTGCCCGTCCTTCTCGCCCCGATGTTCATCCTGCAGATCACCGATGAAAAACGGCTGGCGTTCATCACCTCCCTGATGATCAGCAGCTACGTCGCGCTGCTGCCGACCTCCTCGATGATGACCTTCTTCTTCAGCATCGCCACCGGCTCTTTGGTCCTCTGGACCTTCCAATCAGCCAGACGCCGGCTCGACACCCTGTCCAACTGGGCGTACGGGGCGATCACCACGAGCTTCGCCGCATTGGTGACCAACATGCTCGTCGGCCTTGACGCCCATCTCTACCTGCCGCTGGTCTTCGGGACGGTAATCAACGTCACCGTCTCGATGATCCTGGTCGATGTGACGGTTCCGATCTTCGAGAGGGTGCTGAACATCCCGACCTCCTATCGGCTGCTGGAGATCTCCCGGGAGGACAACCCCCTCCTTGAACGGATGGCCCAGGTAGCCCAGGGCTCCTTTACCCACAGCAGGCATGTCGCCGAGCTTTCCTACGCGGCGGCGAAGACGGTCGGGGCGAACGCCCTGCTTGCGCGGGTCGGGGCGATGTTCCACGATATCGGCAAGAGCGACCATCCCGAGTACTTCATCGAGAATCAGACCGAGGAGAACAAGCACGACGACATCAAGCCGAGCCTCTCGGTTGCGATCATCAAGAGCCACGTGAAGCTCGGGGTGGAGAAGGGACGGGAGGCGGGGCTTCCCCAGGAGGTGCTGGACATCATCGGCCAGCACCACGGCAACGACGTGATCCAGTTCTTCTACTCCGAGGCGATCAAGGAGGCGCAGGAACGCTCCGGGGATGTGAACATCGAGGACTACTCCTACAACAACGAGATTCCCCAGACCAAGGAGGCGGCGGTGGTGATGCTCGCCGACGTGGTGGAAGCGGCTACGCGGACGATGAAGAAGCCGACCCATTCGAAGTACCAGAAGATGATCCGGAAGCTGATCATGGGAAAGGTCGACCGGGGACAGCTGAAGGATTCCGGTCTCTCCCTGACCGATCTTGATCGGATCGAGGAGGTCTTCCTTCAGCAGATCATCGGGCGTGACCATCAGCGGATTGAGTATCCTCAGGAGGAGGAGTGATGGAACCCTATACGATCGACATCGCTTCCGAGGACGGAACGGAGGTCGATGCGGAGCTGGTGGAAGAGACCCTTGTCTTCACCTTGGACCATCTGGGAATCGGGCCGTGCGAAGTGAGCGTGAGCTTCGTGTCCGATGAAGCGATACGGCGATTGAACGACCGCTACAGAAGCCTCGACGAGCCGACCGACGTGCTCTCCTTTCCTCAGGAGGAGGAAGGGGAGTCCTTCGGTCCCGTCCGGATCCTGGGCGATATCGTCATCAGTCTTGATACCATGGAAAGAAATGCATTAGTATTCGATGTGGAACCTCCCATCGAGCTGAGACGCCTGCTGATCCATGGGGTTCTGCACCTTTTGGGGCGCGACCATGCAACCAACGAGGAGCGCGAAGAGATGCTCCTCCTGCAAGAAAAGATACTCGGTCATCTTTTGAGGAGTGAATATTGAAACGTTCCCTAATCTCTTTCTTTCGTCGAAAACCCGCGGATGAACCTTTGCCCTACCAGGAGCTGGAAGAGCGCAAGGAGATGATCGAAGGCATCGTCGAGCTGAAGGAACTGACTGTCAGGGAAGTGATGGTTCCACGCGTCGATGTGCAGTTCATCGACAGTACGACCTCCCTTGAAGAGCTCTACTCGATCATCGAGGAGCAGGGGTATTCCCGCTATCCGGTCTATGAGCAGACGATCGACAACATCGTCGGGGTGCTCTATGCGAAGGATATGCTCCGGCGGGAGATCCCAAACCCCTTCGACGTGAAACGGCTGATGAGAAGACCCTACTTCATCCCCGATTCCAAACACCTGGACGATCTTTTGAGGGAGTTCAAGAAACGGAAAGTCCACATCGCGATCGCGATCGACGAGTACGGAGGAGTCAGCGGAATCATCTGCATGGAGGACATCCTGGAGGTGATCGTCGGCGAGATCCAGGATGAGTTCGACGATGACGAGGACGAAGAGATCCGCCCCGTCGATGAGCATACCTATCTCATCGATGCCCGGGCTTCGATCGACGAGGT
This sequence comes from Spirochaetales bacterium, assembly GCA_012800465.1. Classification (GTDB taxonomy): domain Bacteria; phylum Spirochaetota; class Spirochaetia; order Sphaerochaetales; family Sphaerochaetaceae; genus Sphaerochaeta. The sequence goes on along the minus strand of JAAZJI010000215.1, from coordinate 959 downwards.
GAACGAGGCGTGCTCGCTTAAGCTCAGCGACGAGGAGTTCGAGACGATCGGCGGATACGTCTTCGAGCTCTTCGGTCGAATTCCCCAAAAAGGGGAGGAGGTCGAAGAGGGCGATGCGCTCTTCATCATCGAGGATATCGACGGGCATAAGATCAATAAAGTGAAATTGGTGATCAAACATTCCTAGGGACGTTGCCACTTCCATGCCAAAACAGTATATTAGTATCGAATAGCATTTAGATTTCCCGGAGGAACCAAAAGATGAAAATTGCGATTAACGGATTCGGAAGAATCGGACGCAACGTCTTCAAGATTGCATTTGGAGACACGGATTTCGAGATCGTCGGAATCAACGACCTCACCGACCCGAAGACGCTCGCCCACCTGCTGAAATACGACTCCAACTATGGCGTATATGACAAGAGCGTCGCCGTTGACGGGGATGCGATCGTCGTCGATGGAAAGAAGATTCCCGTCTTCGCCGAGCGCAGTCCGGCCAACCTGCCATGGAAAGATCTCGGCGTCGATGTCGTGATCGAGTCCACCGGCGTGTTCACCGTCGCCGAAAGCCCGAAGGGCGGATACAAGGACCACATCAAGGCCGGTGCCAAGAAAGTCGTCCTGACCGTGCCGGCGAAGGACAAGATCGACCAGACGATCGTCCTCGGCGTCAACGACGACCAGCTCGATCTTTCCCATGAGGCGTTCAGCAACGCGTCCTGCACGACGAACTGTCTAGCCCCGATCGCCAAGGTCCTGAATGACAGCTTCGGAATCGTAAAAGGCCTGATGACCACCGTCCACGCCTACACCAACGACCAGGTGATGCTGGACCAGCCGCACAAGGATCTTCGAAGAGCCCGCGCCGGAGCCGTTTCGATCATTCCCACCACCACCGGCGCCGCTCGCGCGGTCAGCCAGGTCATCCCCTCTTTGCAGGGCAAGCTCAACGGCATGGC
>JAAZJI010000214.1 GCA_012800465.1 Spirochaetales bacterium | reverse complement strand
TTCGCTCAACGCAATGAATCTTTTGTGGTATCATGGGCGCATGAGAATCATTCAAACCGCCGTGGGACCGAAGCGGGTCCCGTTGACCGGCTATCTGCAGGATATGACGATGGACGGGGGAATCCGGAACATCCGCCCGACGATCGTCGTCTGTCCCGGCGGCGGCTACACGTTCCGCAGCGAACGGGAGCGCGATCCGGTCGCCCTCCATTTCCTTGCGATGAGCTACAACGTCTTCATCCTCGACTACTCGGTCGGAGAGGATGCCGGAGACCTGAACCCCCTCCTGGAGCTCAGCGATGCGCTGATGCGGATCAGACAGCACGCCGTCAAGTGGATGTGCGACCCCACCCGAATCGCGGTGATCGGGTTCTCCGCCGGCGCGCACCTGGCCGCTTCGCTCGCCGTCCTCCATGATCACAAGCGGGTAACCGATGTGCAGAAGGTCGTGGACGCCAACAACCGCCCGGATGCGGTCATCCTCGCGTATCCGGTGATCACCGGCAAGGAATACGCCCATACGGGAAGCTTCGACCGGCTGAGCCGGGGGGACGCCGAGATCCGGAATCTTTTAAGTCTGGAGGATCAGGTACGCGAAACCGCGACTCCCGCCTTCATCTGGCATACCGTAACCGACCAGGGGGTCTTGGTGGAGAACAGTCTGCTTCTTACCCGAGCCTACCGGAAGGCCAAGGTCCCCTTCGAGCTGCACCTCTTCGAAGAGGGGGATCATGGGCTTTCCATGTGCACCGAGGAGGTGGGCACCCCCCATGCCGGAGTCAGACCGTGGGTCGAGCTTGCGACCAATTGGCTGAATCGGCGGTTCATGCACAATCTTTGACCCCTTGGGCCCGGATTCCGCTCGTCCATGCTCGTGAGATGATCATATCAGAGTTGAAAAAACAACTAGATATGGAGAGGTTGAAACTGGAGCAAGGTGCTTGAGAAATTCAAGAGCAAATAGTTCATTCATACGCTACGGGTGCTCTCATACTGTGTCCGTCACAGTGTTTCACCGCTGATTTAACCCGACATTTATACAAGGTAACCCGACACAAATAATGTCGGGTTATTGATCTTTGATAACGATTTTCGAATTTCTTACGTTGTGGAAGCCTTGAAAGCCGATCAGGCGGATGACGTCGTTCCGCTGCCGACGATGACACGGTCGCATGAGACCAGTCCTTCTTTGCAAAGAGACGTGGTCATTCTCCATCCTTCGACACCGGGAACGTCCTTGTCCCTCATTCCCATTCATGATATCAATCCAATGAAGGAAGGATGATCCGATGTACATGAGCGTGAAAGAGGCCGCCCTGAAGTGGGGGATCAGCGAGCGAAGGGTCCGGGTCCTCTGTGAAGAGGGGCGGGTCGACGGGGTGGTCAGGACCTCCTGGGCGTGGAACATCCCCCTCGACGCCCCGAAGCCAAGTGATGGACGAACCCTTCGGCATATGAAGAACCTCGATCTTCGGTTGGGCCGGATGGAGTTCTCCCGCTTTG
>JAAZJI010000213.1 GCA_012800465.1 Spirochaetales bacterium | reverse complement strand
CTGATTTTCTTTTGATTCTGCGAGCGCATCTCACGTCTTCTGATCTGATCCACTGCATCTCCCATCATCTTCGTTACATGGAACCTGTCGACTGTCGCATGCGCCTGGCTTAATGAAAAACGAATAGTTTTCAAGGTTGATCTGCATTCTGGGCCTCACAGAAGAAGCCTATCGGGTTTCAACTTTGAACTGGAGAGGGATTTATTGGTCGCTTACGCTTCCACATCACTCATTCCAGTCTCCTTTTTCCGTCCTATCGGCAGGTGGATGTTGTTTTACGGCTTACAAGAATGGCCATCGGACCACATCATGATCGGATGCATGGCGACCCGGTTTCATTCTGCCCAACGTATGCAGTCTCCTTGGAGCGTGTTGTGTCTGCACACGATTTCCATACCGTCAGTATATGTTCGCTCCATGCCGGGTGCAACGGATTTTCCATCTCCGGGAAGATCGACTACCTCGAATATGAGAATTCCGAGAGCGGAAGGAAAAAGTCATCCCGATGGATCTCTCCACCGGGATGGTCCTGTCTACAGCATCGCGTCGGGTGAGAGAAGCCGATCCAGCTCCTCCTTGCCGAGATGGCCTTCCTCCAGCACGATCTCATACACCGATCCGCCGGTCTTCTGGGCCTTCTTGGCGATTTGGGCGCACAGCTCGTAGCCGAGGCGCGGAACCAGATTGGTGATGATGCCGATGGAGTTTTCGACCAGCGAGCGCGCACGGTCGCGGTTGGCGACGATTCCGACGACGCACTTCTCCGTGAGCGTGGAAAGAGCGCGGGTGAGGCGGTCGATCGAGATGAAGATCTTGTAGGCGATGAGGGGCTCCATCACGTTCAGCTCGAGCTGGCCCGCCTCGGCGGCGATCGCGACGGACACGTCGTTGCCGATCACATCGAAGGCGACCTGGTTCACCACTTCGGGGATGACCGGATTCACCTTGCCCGGCATGATCGAGGAGCCCGGCTGCATCGGAGGAAGCGTGATCTCGCTGATGCCCGTCCGCGGTCCGGAAGAGAGGAGCCTAAGGTCGTTGGAGATCTTGGAGACCTTCACCGCGATTCGGCGGAGGAAGCCGCTCACCTCCACGAAGGTTCCGGAATCCTGGGTCGCCTGCACGAGGTCTTTCGCCGGATGGAGGGGAAGGCCGGTCAGCTTCGCCAGGTGGGAAGTTACCACCTTGGCGTACTCTTTCGGGGCGTTGATCCCGGTACCGATCGCGGTTCCGCCCATGTTGATCTCCGTCAGGAGGGTCTGGACCTCCTTCAGCCGGACGAGATCCTCCTCGACGGAGGCCGCCCAGGCGGTGAACTCCATCCCGAGGGTCATCGGAACCGCATCCTGGAGCTGCGTCCGCCCCATTTTCAGCACGTCGCCGAATTCGACGCCCTTGTCGGCGAGGGCTTTCCGCAACCCGATGAGGGCTTCGTTCAGGTCGTCGAGCATGTGATGGATCGCGATCCGGATCCCCGAAGGACACACGTCGTTGGTCGATTGGGAAAGGTTGACGTGGTTGTTCGGGTGGACGGCGTCATAGACTCCCCGTTCCTTTCCAAGGAGTTCGAGGGCGCGGTTGGCGATCACTTCGTTCGCGTTCATGTTCACCGAGGTTCCCGCTCCGCCTTGGATCGCATCGATCGGGAATTGATCATTCATCTTTCCGGCGATCAGCTCCTCGCTGGCCTTGATGATCACTTCTCCGACCTGCTTGTCGAGAATCTTGAACTCCATGTTCGCCAAGGCGCAGGCTTTCTTGATGTAGCCCAAAGCCTTGATGTACTCGGGGAAAGAAGAGATCGGGGTGCCGGAGATGACGAAGTTCTCCATCGCCCGGACGGTCTGTACCCCATAATATGCATCTGCGGGTACCTGCTTTTCTCCAAGAGAATCGTGTTCGATCCTGAACTGTTTCATTGATGTTCCTCCCATATGTTCCGGAAATAGAAAAAAACCACTATCTCCAGTGTACACCGTAACGATGGAAAAAGACATTGAAAAATAGCGTAATCAAAGGACGTAATTCTTTCGGATAGCTAAAAAAAGAGAGCACCCTCCGAAAGAGTCGGCACAGAACGCCGCGGCCGTGGCCGTTCTCGGACATGGCATGGAGACGTTTTGATGGTCGGGCATCGTCGGATCGCCATGCTCCTGCATGCCCGGACTTCCGGGACATTCCCATTCGGGCGATTCCCGTTCTTCTCTTTTTGACGCAAAACAATTTGACAATTTATTGCAAATTAATTTGATTTTTACTTGTCAAATTTGATATTCGCGGGTACAGTGAAGAAAAGGAGTCTACCATGAAAAAATCTTTTTTGATCATCATCATGATGGTAGTGGGTATTTCACTGTTTGCGGCGGGAGCGGCTGAAAGCGCCGCCGCGGCGAAACCCACGACACTGAGTGTCCTGTGGTTCAACGATGCGAACGAATCGGACGTATTCCTCGATACCATTCAGGATTATCTGGCGGCGAATCCAAATGTGAAAGTCGACATGCAGGTCATAGCGTTCAATGAGTACGAACAGAAATTGAAACTCATGATCAGCGGTGGCAACCCTCCCGACGTCGCAAGGATAACGAACAACCACCTGGCGGCCCTCGGCCCGAGCCTCGAGCCGATCGACTCGTACGTCTCGAACGTCGAGGAGGTGAAGAAGCAGTTCATGCCCGCTTCCGTGGCGTTCACGCTTGGACCGAAAGGTGAGATGTTGGCATATCCGACGGAGGCGACGGCCAATGGGATGATCGTGAACCTCACAGCCTGGAAAAAGGCGGGGATCGACGTCAAGGAATTGAGCAAGACCTGGACCTGGACCGAGTGGGAAGCCGCAGTCAAGAAAGTCATCGCCGCGAATGACAAGATCAAATATGGATTGGCGCTTGATTTCACTCCGCACCGGTTCTCGACCATCATGTTCGAATTTGGCGGCAGCTTCATGAACAGCGATCAGACGGCCATCGATTTCGTCAAAAAGGAGAACATCGATGCGATCAACTATGTGAAGCATCTGCATGATTCGGGTCTGGTGCCCAAGAGCGTGTGGTTGGGTTCCGAGAATCCCGCCGAATTGTTCCAGGCCGGTCTGGTCGCCTCCCATATAGGCGGCAGCTGGCTGATCAACACCTATAACAGCAATGTCAAGGATTTCGAATGGTGCGCCGTGTCAACCCCCAAGGGCAAGATCAACTCATCGGTCCCCGGCGGAAAATTCATCGCCTCCTTCAAAGACAGCAAGAACAAGAAGGCCGCGATGGATCTGATGGCGGCATTCTCCGACAAGAAGCACAATGAACTGTATTGTCTGAACACGTTCAATCTTTCATCCCGGTTGGACAGCGATGTCCGGTATCCTTCGAATGTCGGCGACTTCGCGGTGTTCCAGAGCGACCTCTCCAAGACACCGGCTTTTACCGCCGTTGAATGGAAAGATGCGAATGTGAACAAGATTTCCGCGACGCTGCGCGAGCAGATCGTCCAGGTCCTTTTGGGCAACATCACCGCCGACGCTGCGGTCAGGGCGGTTCAAGACAAGGCCGACTCGCTGTAATTCGATCTGTCGGGCATGCATGTCGGGCAACCGATGTGCATGCCTTTCAAAAAAGATCTCGCATCGCAATGTGCATGGATCGCGGTCTGAAATTGCAAATGTGACGAGGCCGTTGTGTTTGATCGATTTCAGGAGACCATGAATCCATTTTCCCGTTCTTTTCCGGGAACCGGTCATGCCGATGATTTGGAGGCCGTCATGAAAACAACAAAAACGAAAGGGAATTTTCATCAAACTCTGGCCCCTCTTCTCTTTTTGTTGCCGAACATTCTGATATTTACGACGTTCATCATCATTCCGCTCTTTCGCGGGTTGTCCATGTCGTTCATGGATTGGGGTGTATTCACTTCCCCCGAATTCGTGGGACTGAAGAATTTCCTTCTTCTCTTCAAGGACAAGGTGTTCATCATCACGCTGAGGAACACCATCGTATATTCATTCTGTGCAGTCCTGCTGCTACTGGTGGTCTCTCTGCTCCTGGCTTTGGCCCTGAGCAAGAACAGCATCAGGGGTGAACGGGTTTTCAGAGCCGTCTTCTATATCCCGTCCCTGATCTCGATGGTTGCCGTAGGAATCAGCTGGCGATTCATCCTGGGGGATGAGATGGGCATCCTGAATTATGTCATCCGCTCCCTCGGAGGGGCGAGGGTCCCCTGGTTGACGAACGGGCCGATGGCGATGATGAGCGTGATCGCCGTGACGGTATGGGCGGGGGCCGGATATTACATGGTCATATTCATCAGTGGACTGCAGGCCATTCCGCTCGAGTTGTATGAGGCCGCCACCATCGACGGGGCGAATCGATGGCAGGAATTCCGGAGGATCACCCTGCCGCTGCTCAAGAGCACCGTATTGGTCGTGATCGTCCTCTCCACGATAGCATCCTTCAAAGCATACGAACTGATTGTGACGATGACCAAGGGCGGCCCGGGGTATTCGACGAAATTCATCGTCCAGCAGGTGTATGAAGTGGCGTTCATCGAGGACCGCATGGGCTATGCATCCGCCATGTCGATTGTATTGATGATGATCATCGGCGCATTCACATTGATGCAGTTCAGGCTGTCGGGCAAGGAAGCGCACTATGACTAGGAACAGATCGTATCTTACCCATGCGAAGAATATCGCACTCCTGATAGCGGCATTGTTCACCCTGTTTCCCGTCGTCTGGGTGATCATCTCCGCGTTCAAACCACAGAGCGAATTGTTTCGTGTCCCCATGACGCTGTTTCCCGACGAGTGGACGTTCGAGAATTTCATTTCCGCTTTCAGACACGGCAATTTCATCGTCTATTTTTCGAATACGGTTTTCGTCGCCGTCGTGGCCACCCTGTTGACGGTGGTCATCAACATCATGGCCGGATATGCCTTGGCCAAATACATCTTCTTCGGGCGGGACATCATATTCGCCATCATGATCGCGACCCTCATGGTTCCTCTGCAGGTCATCATGATCCCGATATTTCTCCAGCTCAAGGACCTGGGTCTCCTGAATTCATTGTGGGGAATCATCATTCCTCCCTCCGCAACCCCGACGGGCATCTTCCTGGCGCGCCAATACATGGTGAACATCTCCAATTCGATGATCGAATCGGCGAGAATCGACGGGGCGAAGGAGTTGAGGATCTTCTGGCAGATCGTTCTTCCCCTTTCAAGACCCATCATCGCCACGATCGCCATCTTCTCCTTCATGTGGCGGTGGAACGACTATCTTTGGCCGTTGATCGTCATTACGGACAACAAGAAACAGACGATGCAGCAGGCCTTGGCGAATTTCGTTGGACAGCTGCAGATAAACTGGTCGAATCTGCTTGCAATGACCACGATTTCAATCGTGCCTGTCATTCTCGTGTTCCTGGCGTTCCAGAAGTTGTTCATGACCGGCATTACCGCCGGTGCGGTGAAAGGATAAGAAGAGGTTGGTATGAAACGGACGGCGATGTTGTTCCAAGACAGGTACAAGGTGATCTTTGAAACATCGGAAATCGGACCCCTGTCGGATACGGAGGTCCTGGTTGAGAATATGTATTCCCTGATCAGCCCGGGAACCGAACTGGCCCTCTTCATGGGGACCCATGTCGGATTCAAGGACCCGGAAATCACCTGGGCGCGCTATCCCATCGCGCCGGGGTATGCGAGTGTCGGGAGGATTGTCGGCATCGGAAAAAATGTTTCGCAGTTCAAGATTGGAGAGTGCTTGTTCCACTACGGAACCCACGCATCCCATTCGGTGGTCGACGTGGAAGATGCGTTGCATTTCAGAGTGGACCCCGATGTCGATCAGGTCAAGGTCCTGCTGGGAAGATTCGCCCAGATCTCATACACCGCGGCGGCCGCCTCCCGGAGGGAAACGGGAAACGTGCTGGTCTATGGCGGCGGCATGATCGGAAATCTTTGCGCCCAGATCTTCAAGACGACTATGCAAAGACGGGTGTTCGTGGCGGACCTTTCGGAAGATCGGCTGAACATGGCCAGGGATTGCGGGCTGGAGACGATCCGTCTGCAGCACGGTGACCTCAAATCCATGCTGGATGAGATCTCCCATGGAGCCGGGTTTGATACGGTAGTGGAAGCGACAGGGGTTCCTTCAGTCGTCTCCGACTGTCTGCGGACCGTGAATGAACATGGAGAGGTGATGTTCCTCGGCTCGACGAGAGGATATGTGGAAATTGACGTCTATAAGAATATCCACAGGAAATTTCTCGACATCCATGGAGTCCACGAGAACAGATACCCGAAGTTCGGCCCGTATCCAAGCCGGAAATCGTTTGGAGAACGGGCGATCCGGCTCATCAATGAAGGCAAGCTGAAGGTTGACAATTTCATTACCGACCATATCGAACCCTCCCAAGCGGAGGAAGCATATGGCTGGCTGATCGATGACAAGGATCATCATCTGGGAATCGTGATCCACTGGGAGGGACTGAATGAACACGAATACTGACAGACTTACGGGAATTGCCGATGAATGCGCTCCGGGCATCGACGAACAGATCGCGATGCACAAGGAGCTTGGATGGAACACCATCGAGTTGCGCAACGTAGGGGGAATCAACATTTGCGAAATGGATGATGACCGCTTTGAACACGTGTATCGAACAATGCAGGATGCACATATGCGCGCCGCATGCTTCGCTTCCGCGATCGCCAACTGGGCCCGCTCGATCAATACGCCATTCGAGAGAGATGAGAAGGACCTGCTGCGGTCCATACCGAGAATGAGAAGGTTGGGAACGAAATTCATCCGGATCATGAGCTACCAGAATGACGGGGCCACCGAATCGGAATGGAAAAAGGAAGCGAT
>JAAZJI010000212.1 GCA_012800465.1 Spirochaetales bacterium | reverse complement strand
TTGCCAAGCCGGTTCGTAACCGGATCGATCTCGATCGTGATCCTGTTGCTGGTGACGACGAACATCAGAACCGAGAACCCGATCCCCAGGAGAATCGCGGTCGTCAGGTCGAAGATCACGGTGGCGAGCAGGGTGATCGAGAACTGGGCGATCGAGGTCTTCATCCGCTTGGAGAAGATCTGCCTGATCGACTTCCAGTCGTTCATCCGCCATGCGGTCACCAGAAGCACGCCCGCCAGGGCGGAAAGCGGAACGCGACTCAGGAACGGAGCGAGGAAGAACACGCTTGCGATCAGGGCGATCGAGTGGAAGATGCTGGTGAGCCGGGTCTGCTGCCCCGCTTTGATCGCCACCGACGTGCGGGCGATCGCGGCGGTCGCGGGAATCCCTCCGAAGAACGGGATGATCATGTTGCCGATCCCCTGGGCATAGAGCTCCCGCGTCGCATTGAACTTCTCCCCCTTCATCTTCTCGGCATAGGTTCCGCACAACAGGCTCTCGACCATCCCCAGCGCGGCGATCGAGATCGAGGGGGCGATGTAGATTCCCAGGTCCTTCCATGGAAACGCCAGGAGGTCGAGCCGGTGCTCGCCGACCAGACTCCGGGGGATATGCCCCACTTCCGCGACGGGAAGATTCAGGATGATCTGGGCGACCATCGTGACGATCAGCGCCACAAGCGTGGAGGGAACCCGTTCATTGAGCTTCTTGGGCCACAGGAGCATCAGGGCGATGACGAACCCGCCGAAGAGCACCGAAAGCCAATCGATGCTGAACCCGAGGCGGGTATAGGAGAAGAGCCGCTCCAGGATCGTGACCCCCTCGCTGGCCGTTCCGAAGAAGGAGTCGATCTGCCCGGTGGCGATGATGATCGCAACCCCGGCGGTGAAGCCGGTGACGACGGGAATCGGGATGTAGGAGACGAGCGCCCCGACCTTCAGGATTCCGGCGAGAATCCGGATGATCCCGGCAAGGAAGGTGACGATGAGGACCCCCTCCGGCCCATGGTGGGCCACGACGATCAGCAGGACCCCCGCCATCGTCCCGGTGGGACCTGAGATCTGGAACGACGCCCCTCCGAGCGCTCCGATGATCAGGCCCGAGAAGATCGCCGTGATGATTCCGCTGGCGGCATCCGCCCCGCAGCTGACGGCGAAGGCAAGGGCCAGCGGCAGGGCCACCGCCGCCACCGTCAGGCCCGCTATGATATCCTTGGTGAGCTTGCCCGCATCGTACCCGGCGAACTCCCGCTTCAGATCGTTGATGAATGTACCTTCTTTTCTTCCTGTCATCCCCCCACCCTCCGCCATATCGGCATCTTCCATAAGCATATCGGATTGCAGGCCGGTTGCTCAAGGTTGGAACGATTCACCCTACCCGCCAGATCTGCCCGGTTCCCCGGGCGGCCAGGACTTCGACATCGTGCGACGACAGGGCTTCCTTCAACGCATCTCCGACCGCGAACTCGCCCCACATGTGCATCGGGACCAAGTGGGAGACGGAAACCCGCTCAAGCAGATCGAGGGCTCCGAGATCGGACCATCTTCCCAGCCGCGGATCGACGGGGACGAACGCGAGGTCGACCGCTTCCGGCAGCCGATCGATCTCTTCGTGATACTCCCGTTCCATCCGTGACGTGTATTCCTCCCCCTCCTCCTCCCAGAACCAGTTATTCAGGTCGCCGGCGAAGTAAATGACCCTTCCTTCGACCTCAATCAGGAAGGCGACCCCCTCGTCGGTGGATCGGAGGGTCGATATGACGAGCTCGTCGACCTCGATCCGCTGATGGGGACCCATCCGATGGACGACGATCCCGCGGGGAATGTCTTCGACGGGAATATCCGAACTGAGAACGAACGCCTTGGCGGGAAGGTCGAAGATCTTCTTATTGTAATGATCGCCGTGCCGATGGGAGGCGAAGACGAAGAGATCTTTGGTTTTGGGAAGCATCACCTCCCCCTCGACGTAGTCGAAGAGGAGGGCGACCTCCCGGCATTCGACGAGAAAGGAAGCGTGACGGATGAACGTGATGACCATGGTCGAACGATGGAAGAGAAGAGCGGGGATGTCAACCCTCTACATCCCCTCCAGCAGCGTCAGCGCCGTCTCAAGCAGACCCAGTTCATTGTAGTAGTCGAGGATCCCCAGATGAGGGCTGCGAAGCATCGTCCGAAGCAGCTCGTCCTTCAGCTCGGCGAACGAACACCGCGCCTCCTCGACCGAGACGACACACCCGACCCCTTTCAGCTTCCGCTTGATCTCCCCGTAGGTGAGGATATTCGCTTCAAGGATCCGTTTCACCTCGTTCAGGGAGGGGCGCCTCCGGAAGGACTTCGGCTTCTTCGCAAGGAGCGCTTCCTGCTCGGCGGGAAGAAAGAGACGCCTGATCAGTTCTTCCCGATCTTTTTTCATCTGCCCGACCGCATCCCGTTCACTGAGCGTGAACAGCTGTTCGCCGAGATAGAAGATCCCCAGCGCCAGAAGGGAGACGGGGACCCGTCGGTTCCGCCTTGCAAGATACTCCATCTCCTGGTCGACCACCCCGCCCTGGGCCAGCGCCTTGGCCAGAAGCTCGAGGCTGTAGCGGCTGTTGTCCATGTACGCTTCGAAGAACTCGTCGGCGCTTCCCCATGCCAGGGTGTGGAGATCGATTCTCAGGTTCTCCTCGCCGAACAGCACCGCCTCCCCATGGATGGCGAGGAGCAGCAGCGCCTCGGCGACCGCAGCGGGAAGGATCTTCGGCTTTCTGATCAGCTCGGTGTCGACCAGAAGCAGCGTCGGAGCCTGGGAGGGAAGGAACGTCCCCGGCCAGGTGAAGCGCCAGGGGCTGGCGATCTGCGGCGAATCGAGCACCGTCGGAATCGCGGCGAAGGAGCGATTCAGCTTGTAGGTGACCCGCTTCCCCACCGAAAGCAGGCGCCCGTCCCCGAGAAAGACCGGAACCACCGGATTATCATCCAAAAGAGGAAAGATCTTGGTGAACGCCGCCCGCCGGAACGTATGGCTCGTGGCCTCCACCCCCGCCTTCTGAAGCGAGCGGAGGATGGGCAGGGCGTAGAGATTGTGTTCCTCCTCCTCGGCGATCACCAGCGCCGGGGCGTGGCCGAAGCACTCGAGATACCCTTCGACCAGCTTCCTCAGGGCGTTCTTCTCAATGATGATGACCTTCGTTCCCATGACTCGTAGCCTCCTTCTTCATCAAAAGGTGCATCGCCTCAAGCCTGTTCGCACTGCTCATCCGGACAAGGATCTCCTTCATCAAGGCGAACAGCGCTCCATGGGCGGTGTAGTCCGCTTCGGTGAAGAAATCGATCCGCCCGGAAGCCATCAGGCGGTGGCAGAGCTCGACCTCGCCTTTGGCATGGACCGCGATCGAGACGCCTCCGGATTCCTTCACCAGCTTCATGCACGGAACGTCGGTGAGCCCGTCCCCGATGTAGACCATGTTGGTAAAGGGAACCGGACGCAGCTCCTGCGGGGTATAGTCGTTGAGCGCGTCGTCCTCCCAGACGTCGAGGACCCCTTTGTTGATCCGAAAGAGGAACTGCGTCTTGGCGGTGTAGTTGATCGCCAGCTTCGGCCACTTGGCCACCCCGTTCACATCGTAGTAGTACTCGCACGCGTAGATCTTCGTAAAGCGGTTTCCGATCGCCGAACCTTCGATGATCTCGGCAAGCCCGCTTGAGATGATGAAGTGTTCGATCCGGAGCCCCAGTTCCGTTCCAAGCTCGTCGACCCGGTCGAACCACCCTTCGACCCCCGGGTAGAACTCCAGCGTCTTCCCCAGGGAGACGAAGTCCCCGCGGCGGATCGGTCGGTCGTGCTTCTTCGCCTCGTCCAGCATCAGCTTCATGTAGGCGAGGATCGAATCCATCCCCTCCTTCCGGGCAAGCGCGTTCGCCTTTCCCCAGAAGGCGGAAGCCTCCATTCCCAGGTCGGGGATGAAGGAGTACTCCTGCATCGCCCTGGTCGTCAGCGTCTTGTCAAAGTCATACATGATCGCGATCGTCGGCCGTCTGTCCATATGAAAAGAGTATACCCGGGGAAGCTCACGGGGCAAGAGCGAACGGTCTACCGGAGGTTCTCCGTTTTTGCGAAGACCTCCAGAAGGGGCCGCCACCACGCCTTGAGGTTGGCGACCTCCCCGATTCCCCGGATCTTGCGGATCCGGTAGCGGACGAGGTGGCTCGCCGGCTTGGCGCACAGCACATCCAGATCAC
>JAAZJI010000211.1 GCA_012800465.1 Spirochaetales bacterium | reverse complement strand
ATCCCCTCTATAATCTGGTACGGATGATCGGGATCGCTCTGAACGATTCGACGATGAAATCGATCAGCAGCCCCTCCAATCGGGGCAAGGTCGTGGCGAATGCGAACGTCGCCTATCAGAGCTCTTCGATGACGGTCCGCCTGATCATGACCGCCGTCTTCGCCGTCCAGCGCTTCAGCGGTCTTGTGGGTCTGGTTACGATGCAGGTGCTTGGGGTCGTCGCCAACTGTTTCGCAAGCCGCGAAATAAAAAAGATTCCCTCCCGGATGGTCATCACCCACAAGCCGGGGCGGACCGTCTGGACGTTGTTCACCGAGGCTATGGCCCAGCCGGTGATGAGGAGACGGCTCCTGCTGAAATGGATCGCCACCGGGGTAACGGTCATTTTCGGGCTCACGACCCCGTTTTTCCGCATTGAACTGGGTTCATCCAACGGGATCGTCGTCCTCTATTCCGTGTTGCTCGGTCTTTCGGTGATGGCCGCCTCCTGGGTCTCGAAGCGTTTTTCCGACCGGCTCGGTTCCAAGCCGCTGGTTTTCCTGTCAACGATCTTCACCCTGGGCTTTTTCGCCCTCTGGGGGATTCTGCCCGGTACCCTCCACTTCGCCTGGTTCTTCGCCCTAGGGTTCCTCACCAACACCTTCGTGGCGCTGGTGAACCTCCTGACCTTCCGCCTGATGACCCAGGTGATGCCGGATGACGAGCTCGTCTCCTTCAACTCGATGGTCAACTTCATCAACGGGATCGTCGCCTTCGCCGTCGGAATGCTCAGCGGATTCCTGGCGAACTTCGCCCAGGGGAGCTTGTTGTTCCGAGATACGGTGCTCGGAAACGGATACACCCTCGTCTTCATCTTCGGCTTCCTCCTGCTTCTGGTCGAAGCGCTCGTCGCCCTCCGGATCCAGGAGATCGGGGCGTACTCATCGCAAGCCGCCGCCCAGGTGGTCTTCTCGATGCACGGGATCCGGGCGGTCTCGATGATCGAGCGGCTGGAGCGGACAAGCGATCCGGCGAAGCGGCGGATGCTGATGCACAACCTCGGGGGGAACGTGAACTACCTTGCGACCAGCGAGCTCCGATCGATTCTCGCCAGCCCCTTCCATGTGGACAAGCTTGAAGCGGTCAGGGCGATCGGGGACCGGCCTCGGAAGTCGCTGCTGGATGATCTGATCAGGGTCGCCCGGGATGACGACTCCTATGTTCAGCTTGATGCGATCGCCGCCCTCGGCTCCTACCGGAAGGAAGAGAAGGCGAAGAGCGCCCTGGTGGACCTGCTGCTTCACGGCCGATGGGCTTCGGTTCGGTCGATGGCATCGAAGTCGTTGGCTCGGATCAGCGATTCGGATGAATATCTCAATGTGGTCAATGAACTCAGCCGCTCCGCCAAGCATATCGACGAAGTGATCGACTATCTGGTCGCCAAGCGCTTTATGGACAAGGAAGGGAAGTTCTTTCAGGAGTTCTTCGACTTCGTTGAACAGGGACGCAGCGGCACGTTCCGTCAAACCAGCTATTCGGTAGTCGCCTCCT
>JAAZJI010000210.1 GCA_012800465.1 Spirochaetales bacterium | reverse complement strand
CTCGCTTCGATCCTCATCTACCTGCTTTCCTCCTACTCGTTCACCTTCAAGGCGGTCGATGCGGAAGAAAGCATGCTTGCGATCCTGGGAAGAGTCGTCGCCCCGGTCTTCATTCCGCTGGGGTTCGGGTCCTGGCAGGCGGCGGTGGCGTTGCTCACCGGCATTACGGCAAAAGAAACGATCGTCTCGACGCTCGGCGTCGTGGTCGGCACGTCCTCGCTCTCGAACTTCTTCGATCCCGCCGGAGCCCTTGCGTTCATGACGTTCATTCTTCTTTCCTCCCCCTGCATCGCGGCGATGGCGGCGATGCTCAAGGAATTGGGAAGCAAACGGAAATTCCTTTTTGCCATCGCCTGGCAGTTCGGATTCGCCTATCTGGTGTCCCTCCTCGTGAGGCACATCGTCCTTCTCATCGTATAAGACGGGAATGTGAAAACAATCATTGCGATCACCCCTCCAGATAAGGAATCGGCCCCTTCACCGGCCAATGCCGCCGGGTCCTCCAAAATCCCGTCGGTTCTATTCCTCAAACCCTACATACTGTGGTATTCTGTCCAAAACATATGGATTGTAGGGGGAATTCTTTCATGAAACGATTATGGCTTACGCTCTTGCTTGCCGGAGTCTTATTCAGCCCGATCTTCGGTGCTGCGACAGATCAGAAGATCTATCCGGTGGACTCCGAACCGTTTCACATAATCACTTCGCTGTATATCACCCAGGGTCTGGCCCTTCCTTCGACCGCCGGACCTCACAGCGGTGATGAGCTGATGAAGATGCTCGATCGCATCGATGTCGATCGACTCGATCCATCCTTGAAAAACCTCTATCAGAGGGTATACGACGAACTGCACGGACAGCGGAACGTCGTCACCTGGGGATTGGAAACCGCTCTGGAGGCATACATCCACACGGATACCACCAACTTCATCCATGAAGAGGATTGGGTCCGCGGCTATGATGAACGGGCTCCTCTCCTGAACATCATCTTGGAGACGTTCCCGAGCAGGCACTTCTACGGGTACAGCGAGCTGCCCGTCAACAATACGAAGTATACCGGGTATGATGCGAATACCGGAACGGCTCTTTCTTCCTTCTTCGGAGGGTCGCAGATTACAACCAACCTCATCTTTCTCCCTCCCGGCAACATCCAGAAACCTGATCTTGATCTTGGGATGCCCTATCGGGCGTTCGGCGCCTTCGGAGGTGAGAATTGGAGCGTGCAGATCGGACGCGACAAGCTTTCATGGGGTCCCGGAAAGACGGGAAACTTCATGCTGAGCGATTCGTTCAAGTACCATAATACGGGTCGGTTCACCACCTACGGCAAGAACTTCAAGTACAGCCTCGTCACCTCGTTCTTCCCGCATCCCGCCCAGTATCATGGTGAAAAGGGTGCCGATGATGCTGCAACGATCAAAAACTTCTTAAAGGCCAAAAAAGGAAGCCAAGAAGACAAAATCTCAGGTCTCTACATGTTCCTCGGTCACCGGCTTGAAGGCCGGCTCTTCGACGACAAGGTGGGCCTTGCGCTTTCCGAATCGATCATGTACCAGTCGAAAGACAACCTTCTGGATCTGCGCTTCCTGAACCCGTCGATGATCTACCACAACTACTACATCAGAAGCAACTCGAACTCCCTGCTGACCTTCGAAGTGGATTATTCGCCGATTCCG
>JAAZJI010000209.1 GCA_012800465.1 Spirochaetales bacterium | reverse complement strand
CGGACGTATATCGAAGAAACCGGCGGGGCGAACTTCATCTTCGTGACGAAGGACGGGACGGTCGTCACCCCCAAGAGTCCGACGATCCTTCCCTCGATCACCCGCCGCTCCCTGATCTCGGTGGCCCGCGAGTATCTCGGGCTTGAGGTCGAAGAGCGGAAGATCGAACTGAGCGAGCTTTCCGAGTTCGTCGAGGGAGGCCTCTGCGGGACCGCCGCGGTGATCAGTCCGATCGGATCGGTCACCACCGGGGACGGGGAGATCTTTCTGCCCAGCGGCATGAAGGAGATGGGTCCCGTCACCAAGAAGCTCTACGACACCCTCACCGGGATCCAGTACGGGACGATCGAAGCGCCCGAAGGATGGATCCGGACGATCGTCTAATCTGTACAAGCGCCCTCAGAGCGGGTATAGTCAGCACCATGAAGCGCGTTCTCTTCGTGGTGCTGTTTCTCTCCTCGGCCCTGCTCTTAGCTTCCCCTTGGAAGCAGATCGAGACGGTCCATGCGAGGATCATCTTTGAAGAGGAGGAAGCCGAAGCGGCCAGGGAGATCGCTTCCTTCGCCGATGAGGTCTTCGAAGAGCTTGCCGCACTGCTGGAAAACCCGACGACCAAGCGGGTGCCGGTGATCCTCACCGGGCGGACCGCCTGGGCCAACGGGATGTACGCCCCGTTTCCCTCCTCGATCATCCTCTATCTTGCCGGCGACGAAGACCGGTTTCTGGGAACCGGGACCCGCTCCTGGCTGAGAACTGTCTACATCCATGAGCTTACCCACTACCTCCACCTCACCAAGGCCGAAGGCGTCTATAAGCTCTTGCGGATCTTCGGTCCGGGAATGACGAGTCTTCCCGTACCCTTCATGCCGGGGTGGTGGATCGAAGGGATCACCACCTATGCCGAATCGATGGACGGCGAGGGCGGGCGGGGGAACTCGCTGAAGTTCAGTCTGCTTACCCAAAAGCCGATCGATGAGGATTCGATGTGGTCCCTGGCCAAGGGTGCGTACAGCGGTGTCTTTCCCCCTTCCGGCCGGATCTATGCCACCGGATACATCATGATCGAACACCTGATCCGCACCTACGGCTTCTCGGCGTTCAACGAGATCAACCGCACCTTCGTCAACTTCCCCTTCATGGGTATGAACCGGATCTTCAAAAGGGTCATCGGAATCACCGCCAAGGAGCTTTTTGAAGCGGCGATCGAGGAGCGGATTCGAACGGTGCCGTCTTCCCTCGGGTTCCCGTATGCGGAAGGCAAAGGAGGAAGCGCGTTTCTTCCGACCCGGACACAGGCGGGAATCGTGGGCGTCGTGTCGACACCGAAGGAAGGGACGTTCCTGAAGGAGCATGAAACGGGAAAGAGGATCGCGACACTGCCGATCTCCAAGGCTTCAGCCATCTCGCTCGGCGATGAATATGCCCTGTTCAGCTCGCGCTGGACTGACTCTGCCGGCTCCGATTCTCTTCCCCTCGCCCCCGACGGGTACAGCGACCTGTTTCTTCATCGGTTCGAAGACGGGGAGAGCAGGCGGCTCACGCACAAGCAACGCCTGCTCCATCCCCGCATCAGCAAAGACGGCAAGCGGGCGGTCGCAAGTTTGATAAACGGCTCCTTCCATGATCTGGTCGAGGTGGATCTCCTTGACGGATCCGCAAGACCTCTTCTCCGGGAAGATGGGGCGAGCTTTCTTGACAGCGCCCTGAACAGCGACGGGTCGAAGATCGTCACGGTCAAGGTCAAAGACGGGAACACGGGTCTGGTATTGGTCGATGATGGGGGTGGACGCATCCTGATCGGGCCGACCGCCGATGAGCTTGGCGATCCGGTGTTCATCGATGATTCGACGATCCTCTTCACCGCGGAAGGGAAGGAGAGCTTCGGCGCCTACCGCCTCGATCTTGAAAGCGGGATCGTCGAGGAGCTCTTTCGGGATGAAAACGGGATCTTCGCTCTTTCGGTGGTGGATGATCTGCTTCTTTATGAGACCGCGGTTGCTTCGGGCAGGGCGGTCAGAGCTCTTGAATACGCAGGTCTTGAGGGAACGGAAGGAAGTTTTTCACCGCCACGGGCGGAATCGCCTCCAAAGCCGGATTCTTCATTTGAAATAACCCCCTACCGGGATGCCCTGCGCCTGAACCTGATTTTGCCCTATCCCTTCGTGGATGGGAATCAGTGGCACCCCGGGATCTTCATCCATAGCTCCAGCCTGCTACGCAAGCACACCCTCCTCGCCTTGGCGGGAATCGATGTGGAAAAGGAATATCCGTATGGTGCATTCACCTACCAATACCGGAAGGGAAGAGTGGTGGCGGAAACCGGCATCTACGTCGAAAAGGAGTATCAGGAGCTCGCTCTTCAAGGCGGAGTGACCCTGCTCTCCTTTGTTTCTTCAAAAGCCCGTACCGAACTGAACCTCTTGGGCGGAGGAAAAATGCAGCATCGGAACGCGGAGGAGGTTTCCGGTTTCATGAATCTCGGAATGGGGGTGACCTTCCAAAATCGGGGCGGCCGGATTAGCGACTTCTACGGCCCCTCCTTCATCTCATCGACGGTTCAGCTCCAGACCTATCTCCAGGAGCCGGTGATCACCCTGGGAATGGCGAATCTTCAGGGACAGACTCGGCTCGGATCGACGAGTCTGATGCTCAATGCCTCGGTCGATTACTTCTCTTCAAACCATGTCCTGAATGAGATCGTGTTGCCGATCTACGGTTTCGCACCGGCATATCTCCACGATCGGAAGCTTCGCTTCGGGGTGATGCTTCGGATTCCCCTCGCGCTGCTCGATCTCCCCTTTCTCTATGGGGGGTTCACCGGTCTCGGGCTGGAAGTGGGAGCCCGGACGGTATTGTATCCCGGCGGGAATCCGTTCTTCGAGGATGTCGGTTTCGAAGCGAAGCTCTCTGCCCGGTATGCTCTGGTGAGCGGAGCGGATCTGAAGTTCTTCGTTGCATTCCACGTGCTCGGCAGCGGAGCATGGAACTATACGATCGGTATCGACGGGCTCTCCCTCTTCTAGGTGAGGTCATGCCGGATCTCAAGACCGATTCCGATCTGGAAGATCCATGAGGGCGTCTGACGTTGATATGCACGGGGGAGGGCCGGGCGGTTCACATCTCCCGCCACGTAGTGGATGCTTCCAGCCAGCCTGATCCGATAGTCGAGGTTTCCGATGACCCACTGGTTCGGCCTGCCGAAATACGATCCCGCTTCGAAGGCGATCGTCGGATGAAGCCGTTCATCCAGCGTCGTCCGGGTCTCGTGCTTGAGGCTGAAGCGCTCGAGACCCGCAAGAACCTTGAGATAGGGGGCGGCCCGGGTTCCTTCATGCAGGTCGAAGCGCCAGCCGAGAAGGTAGGAGGCGACCTGGAACCAGGAGTCTTCGATCGGTCCGTTCTTGTAGCGCACTTCCAAGCTCATGTTCTTGTAGATGAGCTCGTTCGATCGGTTCCGCAAGCCGGTCGGATCGAGGAAGATTCCCATTCCGTAGGCGATGTGGGCTGTTTGGAAGGTCGGCTTTTTGGCAAACGCAAGGAGGTTGACCATCCACCCTCCATAGGAATACCCGGATCCGGGGTAGGTGGAGAAGAAGGTTTGAAGGAGCCCTCCGTCGTGGAGGAAGGTGAGCTTCAGTCCCTCATAGCGATTGGCTTGAAGGTTCTGGCTGGCATATCGGTCGGAAGGATAGGCGGTTCGCCATGATGCGGAAAGGAAGCTTGCGCCTTTCTTCATTCTCAGGCGGAGGGCCGCCTCCCAATGGACCTCCCATCCCGGGTCATATCCGATGTCGACCGCTCCTTCGAGCAGGGTCGGTCCGAGTCGGATGCCGTAGGCGGCTTCTCCCCCGAGGTGAAGATGGACCGAGGTGTGTGATGGGGGATAGGCCAGGGCGAGCTCATCCTTTTTGAGGATCCGATGAAAGAAGTTCTGGGCGTTCTGGAACCCCAGATTCCCAACGACGAGCACTCCGCAGGTCGCCGAGAGGCGGACATAGGAGCGGTCAAGATCAAAGAGGAAGGGATAGGTGATCTTCACCTTGGCAAGATCGTAGCGCTCCTGATGGACGAATTTGTCGGTATATCCCTTCAGGGCCAGGGATATGAGAAGCTGTTTTTCCGTCTTCACCGTGGCATGCAGGCCGAAGCTGAGCCCGTCATCCCGGTTGTCTCCGAGCCCCAAGGTGATCCAATCGTTTCCGGTGCCCAAGCTCACCTCTTCAAGCGCCGCCGCTTTGACGCCTGCAAGACCGAAAAGGAGAAGGATCATGACCAGGCACATCCGTTTCATCACCTTGATTGTACAAAAGATCGCCCTTCGGTACAGCAAAGAGAGATGTTTTACGGCAGATAGGGAGCAAGAGCCCGCTCAGGACGCCTGCTTTGAGTTCTGAGGGCGTCCATGTCGTGTCCGATCTCCAGCGCGATGAGCAGACCGAGCTGGAGCCTGTTTTTAGGGTGAGTGTAGACCTCCGGGAAAAGGGATGCGATCCGGTCGTGGAAAAAGAGGTAGTGGGCGGTCGCCCCGATGCAGGGCCGCCACGCCGTTCCGCCGAAGACGATGTCGTCCTCTTTTCCGACGAGGAGTCCGAGCTCCAGCCCGATCGCCGGAAGGTAGTGCTCGATGGTGGGAACGAGGTTTTCAAGGTAGACGAAGCGCTGGATGCCTCCAAAGGGTTTCAGGTAGGGTGTGAGCAAAGGGTGGTCGAACGGCTCGAAGCGGTAGCTGAGGGCATAGAGCCCGCCCTGGTGACGGGCGATCTCCATGCCGGCGTCATTCTTGATCGAGCCGCTGGTGTTCCATATTTCGAGGCCGAACCCCCTGTAGGAGATCTCGAAGAGCTGAAGCACCCCCGGCCGGTTGTCGAGGGCGAACCCGAAGGAGTAGGTCCAGTCGGCTTTGATAAATGTCTTTTCTTCGTTGAAGCCGAGGATGTTGAACGCATAGGAGCCGTAGGAGATGTTGTGTGCGGGGTAGATGAGGAAGAACTCGGCAAGCGGTCCGCTTGTGTGCGTAAAAGAGATTTCAAATCCCCGGTAGCGATCCAGGTAATCACCCAGCGTCGGATGAAGATCCCCAAGGTCGAGATGCCGGTAGGAAAGGTCGATCCGGGTCGCATGATCGGGGTGGTAGGCGATCGTCGCTTCGAAGCGGTTCACCCACTCGAAAGCGATCGTGAAGCCGATGTGGGCATCGAGGCCACCGTGACCGAAGGGAAAAAAGAGTGAAAGCACCCCTCCGCCCTGAGCCGTGAAGAGGGTATCGGCATCGAGGTAGTCGATCCGGAGGATCGGGATTCTTCGAAGCAGATGCCAGCTGTTCTGGATCGTCCTGAATCCGAAATTCCCGGCGACCATGAAGGAGAGATGGGGTGTCATCGTCACTTCGAGGGAGCGGAGAGAGAATCGGAAGGGATGGAACGCACCTAAGGAGATGAGGTCGAATCGGGTTTCGGTGGTGAGTTTGTCGGTGAAGGAGACCCCGTCCAGCTTCATGGTCAAGCCGGACACAAAACCGGCTTGAATATGGGCCCCGCAGGTCATCCCGTCGTCAACGTTGTATCCGATGTTGGGGGTATGCCAATCGTTGGAGACGGTGAAGGCGAACCGGTCAAACACGCGGGCGTGGAGAAGCACGGGAACCAGCATAAAGACGAGAAGGAATGACAGAGTCCTTCGGTTGTTCATTATAGCCATCCTGCATGGGTATTGTTAAACAGGAAGGATGACAAGCTCAAGGCAAGCGGATGTTCAGATCGCCAAAAAGAGCAATCCGATTCCTAAAACAGAGAGAACGGTTCCCAAAAAGGAAGCTTTGGAAACGTGGCGTTTGAGAATGAAGTGATCGACCGGAAGGAGGATGATCGGGGAGACCTGGGTGATCGTAGAAACGATTCCCACCGGAGCGAGGGTGTACGCTTTCATCTGACTGGTCGTCGCCAAGACCGGGCCGAAGAGGGTTGCGACGAAGAGGAGGACAAGCAGCTTCCGGTTTTCGAGGAAGGGCCGGGCATGAGCTTTGATTTGGCGTTTGACCACTCCGAAATAGACGATGAACGCCGCCAGTCCTCCGAGGTTTCTGATCAGGTTCGTGGTGACCGCCCCCGCCTCGATGACCGCGGAACGGGCAAGCAGATTGGCAAGGGTCTGCGTCAACGCCGCCGAGACGGCGAGAAGGTACCCAAGGCGCTTTCGGGTGCTTTCCGCTTTGGCGGTCTTCTCGCCGAAGAGAACCATGATGACGATTCCCCCGACGGTGATGAGGATTCCGAGGATCTGAATCGGGTCGAGGATCTCGTCGAAGAGGTAATATCCGAAGATCGCGACGAGGATCGGAGAGATCGTAAGAAGCACCATCGCTTCCCGTGATCCCAATAACACGAAGGATCGGAAGAGCAGGAGATCGGTCAGAAAATATCCCAAGAAGCCGCTGATTAGGAGAAGGACGATCGCTTGGGTTGAAAGGTTTGCCGGTATGAGAAAACCTTGAGCGGCGTAGGTGATGAGCAGGACGATCGGAAGGGCGAGCCACATCCGCATGTGGGCCGCCGCGGTGGAGCCGGCCAGCGTTCCGATATGCTGGTGGGCAAGGGAGTTCTGGGCGTAGCAGAGGGCGGTGAAGAACGCCAGCAGCTGGCCGTGCAGGAGGGGATTCATGGAAGGAACCATAGCAGAGAGAGGAATTCTGCTCAATTCCCTGGTCAAACGAGCGGACGGCTGCTAAGATCGGATCTATGAGAGTCGTTGCAGCGGTCATTGTCGAGGATGGGCGGGTGTTCGCCGCTCAGCGAAACGGGTCCGGTCCTCTTGCAGGAAAGTGGGAGTTTCCCGGTGGAAAAATCAAGGAAGGCGAG
Organism: Spirochaetales bacterium; assembly: GCA_012800465.1. GTDB lineage: Bacteria > Spirochaetota > Spirochaetia > Sphaerochaetales > Sphaerochaetaceae > Sphaerochaeta. The sequence continues at coordinate 8,102 of JAAZJI010000209.1, read as the reverse complement.
AGTCCGGCTTCCGCTCTTAAGCGGGAGATTCGGGAAGAACTGGGAATCGAGATCGAGGTCCATTCCCCGTTTCTTACCGTCAAGCACTCCTATCCGACCTTCGAGATCACCTTGGAAAGCTATCGGTGCTCATGTGTGGAGGGGACGATCACCCTCAATGAACACCTCGACTGCGGCTGGTTCTCTCTTGATGAGCTCGTTCGGCTCGATTGGGCGGAGGCCGATCTTCCGATCGTCGCTCATCTTGAACGGGAGCCGGGATGAACGAAATTGAACGGCAGCTGGCCGGTGGTCTGCATTCAGGGCTTCTCGATCGTCGGATACCGAGTCCCGAGGGGATGAGGCCCAGGCTTGTACTCAACGACCGGCTCGGTCGGCGACGGGTCGCCGATGTCCTGAACACCCACCTGCGTGAGTGTTCCTCCTTTTCCTTCAGCGTCGCGTTTCTGACCAAAGGAGGGCTCGCAACCCTCCTGCAGGCGCTTCTCGAATGCGGACGGCGGAGGGTGAAGGGACGGATTCTCACCAGCGACTATCTGAACTTCACCGATCCCCGGGCCGTCGGCTTCATCTTCCACGAACTCGCTCCAACGATCGAAGTGCGGGTGTATACCGCCGAAGCGTTCCATACCAAGGGCTACCTCTTCGAGCATGCCGGTCGCCCGACGACCCTGATCATCGGTTCGTCCAACATCACCCAGGATGCCCTCCTCAGAAACCACGAGTGGAATCTCCAGGTGGCCGGCACCAATCAAGGCCAATTGATCCAGGATACGAAGGCGGAGTTCGAACGCCTGTGGGAGCATGCCACGATCGTCTCGGAGGGATGGCTCGAGCACTATGCCAGAGTGTGGGACACCTTCAATACCGCCCGGGCGTTCGTGCCCCGACCCGTCGACAGCCGTCCCATCCAAGAGACTTTCGTCGCTAGACGGGGTTTCGAGCTCAACTCGATGCAGAAGGATGCTCTTGCGCGTCTAGATGAGATCCGGTCGGAGGGAAGGAGGAAAGCTCTTCTCGTTTCGGCGACGGGCACGGGAAAAACAATCCTCGCGGCAAGCGATGTGAACCAGGTGAAGCCTGAGCGGTTCCTGTTCATCATCCATCGGGAACAGATCGCCCGGGATGCGATGCTGAGTTTCATGCGGCACCTCGACGAGCCGGTGGAATGTGCCCTCCTGACCGGCTCGGACCGGAACCTGGACGCTCCCTATCTCTTTGCGACGATCCAGACGCTTGCCAAGGACGAAGTGCTGCACTCCTTCGATCGTGATTGGTTCGACTACATCGTCGTCGATGAAGCCCACCACGCTCCGGCGGCAAGCTATAGGAGAGTCCTTGAGTATTTTCGCCCGGCGTTTCTCCTGGGGATGACCGCTACGCCCGTCCGACCGGACGGGGAGGATGTCCATGGGCTCTTCGGCAATACGGTTGCGGCGGAAATCACCCTTTCCCAGGCGCTTGAAGAAGACCTGCTGGCCCCCTTCCATTACTTCGGCATCACCGGCCTCAGCATCGACGGTAGTGAAGAGCATGAGGTCGAAGCGTTCAGCAATCTTGAAAGGGAGGAACAGATAAAGCATCTTTCCGTGATCCTGAGGCGATACTCCCTGGGGTTGAGTCGAAGAAGGGGTCTCATCTTCACCTCGACGAACGATGATGCGGCGTTTGTCGCCCGGGAATTGCGGGACCTTGGCGTCCGGGCGCTTCAGCTCAGTGGGGCAAACAGCCAGGAAGAGCGGGAAGAAGCGTTCGATCGGCTTGAAGCGGAAGAGGAGGATCCGAACCACCTCGAATATCTGGTGAGCGTCGACATCTTCAACGAGGGGGTGGATATCCCCTCGCTCAACCAGATCATCATGCTCCGGCCGACCGAATCGGTCATCGTGTTCACCCAGCAGCTCGGAAGGGGCTTGAGAAAATACCCAGGAAAGGAATTTCTCACCGTCATCGATTTCGTGGGAAACCACCGGAACAACTACATGATCCCGATCGCCCTCTTCGGGGAGAACAGCTACGACAAGGATATCCTGCGGCGAGTGGTCTTCGGCGGCGCGCCGATTCCCGGCGTTTCGACGGTCTCGTTCGACCGGATCGCGAAGGAACGGATCCTCGACTCGATCACCAGGGCGTCGTTCTCCAACAGAAGGATGCTGGCCGAAGCGTACCAAAGCGTAAAGAACCGCTTGGGGGGCCGGATACCGAGCCTCGTGGATTTCATCCGCTTCGATGGCATCAACCCGGAGCTCTTCATCCACTATGGGAAAACGTGGGCGCAGTGCAAGGCCGTGATCGATCCCGATTTCACCCTTGCCATGAATGAGATCCATCTCAAGAGCCTGAGGTTTCTCAGCCTCTACCTTCCCCGGGGGATCAGGATCCATGAAACATATCTCTTGACGGTCCTTCCGGAAGGTCCGAAGACGAAAGAGGAGCTGTTCGCCCGGTTCGAAACGAACTATGGCTTTGTACCGACCGAGGCCTCGTTCGCATCCGCCCTGCGGATCCTTGGCAACGGATTCGTCCAGGACAGGTACAAGGAGTCCTATGGTTATATCAGCTATGTCGAGGAGAGGGATGGCCGCTATTTCCTTTCACGGGAGTTCTCCGAACTTTTGCAAAACGACCAGTATCGAAGCGAACTGGATGAACTGCTTGCACTGAGCTCATTGAACCATCAGCTGGGGTTTGCCGGACAGGTCGATGAATTCGGTCTTGTGCGAGGACGGAAGTATACCCGAAGGGAGGCGTGCCGAGTGCTTGCCTGGGAACAGGATGAAAGCAACACGATCTATGGATACACAGTCAACCGGGAAACGAATACGTGTCCGATCTTCGTGACGTACCACAAGCATGAGGAGATCGATGCTTCGATCGATTATGATGATCGCTTCATCGACCATGAACACTTCGCATGGCAGAGCCGGACCCGGGTTCGACTGGGATCGAAAGAGATGCGGGCGATCCGCGATCCGGCGATGAAGAAGCTCCTCTTCGTCAAGAAGAACGACGATGAGGGGAGGGGGCACTACTACCTCGGCGAGCTCCTCTTTCTTTCCAATGAACAGGGAACCCTCGTCGACGACAAGGGAATCGAGCGGGATGTGGTGAATGTCCTGTTTCGGCTTCGGAACCCGGTGGAGGAGACGCTCTACGACTACATCACCGACGGCGAGGGGGACGAGGCGGTCGCCCTTGACGCCTAGAGGGGACTGTACGATTCAAGCAGGTTGATCGTCCCGGAATCGATGGTTTTCATGAAACGCTCGGTATGGAGCACCCGGCCGGTCCGATCGAGGTACTCCACCTCGATCGTGTAGGAACCCGGTTCGAGATCGAGCGTTCCCACCCAGGCTTCCGCGGGAAGGTAGTGGGTCGAGCGGAGATCCGCCGATTCGCTGAGCTCCTTGCCCACCCGGAAGACGATGCTCAGGAACTCGGCGAAGGCGCCCCGCTTTCCATCCTTGTCCTTCGAGATGGTGTCCCAGATGCCGAGGCCCAGCTCCTTGGAGACCGCCCGCATGCTCGCCTTGGCGTAGATCAGACCGCTTTTCGACCGGAACGCGTCCTCGGCGACGAGGGAGAACGATTCCATCCTCTCCAAGGTGGTGGCGACCTCCCGGTCGACCCGCACGCGGACGGAGGCGACCGCCGAAGGGACCGGCTGGAGAACCGGGTAGGCGATCCGGGTATAGGTGGACGGGGAGACCCGGATGAAATCCATCCGCTCCTCCTTGACGGGGAAGCGCCCGCTGAACGCGATCAGGTGGACGGGATCCCGGTCTTCGCCGGTGAGCCGCTCGACGCTTTCGGGGACGGGGAAGGGATAGAGCTTCGCCTGGGTTTCGAACGCACGGTGGATCTGGTTGAAGGAGTAATCGAGGGTGGACCGTTCATCCAGGTGACGGGCGATGACCACTCCGAGGTAGTTGGCCAGCGCGCTGGTGGTGAACGAAGTCGCCTCGGCGGGCAGGTCGGCTTGTCGGATATGGTTGGTCGAGGCGTAGCGACGGACCTGGCTTGCCTCCCGTTCATAGCGCTCCTGCAGCACGCTCTGCTTTTCGATCATCCGCCTGATCTCGACCAGGCTCGACTCGTATTGACCGAGGTGGAGGTAGTTCAGGGCTTTGAAGAGATTGAGATAGATGTCCTCATAGCTTTCCCCGCCGTACTCCTTGGTGTTGTCGTTGACGATGAACGAGGCGATCGAGGCGGTGATCGATTTCGTGTACGCTTCCTGGATCCGCCGCTCGGCATCGCTGAGCAGTTCATTGGAGCGTCTCCAGTCTCCGGCAAGTCTGGCGAGCATCCCCAGGTCGTAGCTCGCGATCAGGGGACCCTGGGCGGCGACGAGACGCCCGAGGGACCGTTCGAGCGAATCATACGCCTTGGTGTACTCCCCGCGCCTGAGGTGCGCATCGGTCGACGAGAGGTCGACATAGGAGGTGCAAGAGCATGCGAGGATGATGATAAGGAATACGGGTATGATCTTTCGGATATCCGACGCTCCTCCTTGCACTCAACTGTATCATCGCATCGGGATAGGTGCAATTTCTTAATGATGGGATTCTATCCAATCTACCGTTCTTCTGCTACACTTGCAGAAGCAGGAGGATCGTATGCGCCGTAGCGGAATCATCATCACCATCATCATGCTCCTTTCCCTCGTGGTTTTCACCGCCTGTCAAAGCTCCTATTCGGTATCGAGAGTGAGCAGCGACAAGGACCTGGATCTCAGCGGGAACTGGAACGACACGGATATCCGCCTCGTCAGCGAGGCGCTGGTCCAATCCTCCCTGAAAGGCGGATGGATCAATCAGTTCAGGATGAAGAACGTCGGACGGAACCCGGTGGTCATCGTCGGAACGTTCATCAATCGATCCAGCGAACATATCGACACGGCGATCATCGCCAAGCGGTATGAGATGGAGCTGATCAACAGCGGCAAGGTCGACATGGTCGCCGACCAGAACTTCCGGGCTTCGGTCCGTCAGGAGCGGGAGGAGCAGCAGTACTTCGCCAGCGAAGAGAGCGCGAAAGCGCTGGGGAAGGAGATCGGGGCGGATTTCCTGCTCCAGGGCGCGGTGAGGAGCGTGCTGGACCAGAAAGGGAACACTCGGGTCCGAACCTATTACGTGTCCGCCGAGCTGATCGATATCGAGACGAACCGCAAGGTCTGGCTCGGGGAGGAGACGATCAAGAAAGTGATCCAGCAGGCCCGGTACTCCCTCTAGAGGAAGGTTCCGATGAGAAAAGGCGTTCTTCTTGTTCTCATTCCGCTGCTTGTCTCCTGTGTGTCGATTTCCCATCGACGCCCCGCCTGGATCGACAGACCCTATGACGGGAAGTTTCCGGAGAAGGAGTATCTGCTCGTCGTCGGAAGCGGATCCTCCCATCAGAAAGCGGTCGATAACGCCCGGATCAACCTCGCCGCGGTCTTCTCCTCCCGGGTGGAGGCCTTCACGCGGATCACCACGATCGATTCGAGCGACGGAGAGGCCTTTGATGAACTGTTCGAACAGGGGACGGTCTCTTCCAGCGTGGAGGATCTCGTCGGATCGGAGGTCGTCTCCTCCTATACCGACGAGCTGGGGCAGACGTATGTCCGCCTCGCGGTCGACCGGAAGGAGAGCGCCCGATTCCTCCGTACCCGGCTGTCGGAACTGACGAAGGAGCTTGAACAGGTCCGCCTGCAATCCTCCACCGACCGGCTGGAACGCTATCGTCTCCTGCTTGGCGCCTATCCGGTGGCCCGGGAGGCGCAGCAGCTTTCCGATCGGATCTGGGTGCTGACCGACGAGCTGAATCCGGATTTCCTGACCGCGCTCCGATCGGAGCTGCGCTCCCTCGCCCGTTCAATCTCGGTGGAGGTCCTCGTCCACAGCGAAACCGATCCTCATCTGTTGAAAGCCGGGTTCGAAGAGGCTCTTCAGAACCTCGGGTTTTCCCAGGACGGCGGGGACTACACCCTGACGATCATCTACGAGTCCGAACCGGTCGTCTTTGAAGCAAGCCCCTATGCGTATGAACGCTATCAGCTGAGCGTCACATTGGGGAGATCCGATATGGTGGTCCGATCCTTCACCCTGAGCGAGCGGATCGCCGCCCTCGAGCAGAGGGATGCCGAAGCCAAGGCGCTTCAAAGCGCCCTGCACGATGGAATCGAGACACTCATCGGAGTTTTGAGCCAGTGATCATGGAGGTACAGCATCATGAAAAGAATCGTCCTGCTTGCAGGAATCGCGGCAATCCTCGTCTTTGGCGCTTCGTGCGCCACGAGCAAAAAAACGGCGGTCTCTTCACCCTCCGCCCCGGCGGCCAAGGTCGTCGTCGGAGCTGAAGGGATCATCCAGCCCGATTGGGTATACAAGACCCCGACGGCGGACGACCGCCACTTCGAAAGCGGATACGGGCTGATGAGCAACCGCAGGAACTCGATCAAACGGGCGGAGACGGAGGCGAAGAACAAGATCGCCGGCTGGATCTCCACCAACGTCGAGGAGGTGGTGGTGACCTACCTCAACGATGCGGGGAGCATCGGCGACCGCCAGGCCCTCGATGCGATGGAGGTGATCAGCAGGCAGGTCGCCGAAGCGACGCTGGTCGGAGTGACGACCGAAGACATGTGGGTCGACAAGGATGGAGGGGTCTGGGTGCTGGCGTCGATTCCCCTGGCCAATATCGAGTATGCGTTCGAGCCGGCTTCCGAGGCGCTCGTGGAGACGTTCACTCCCAGCGCGGCCGCCGAAGCGGCGAACGCCAAGATGAAGGAAGCGTTCGCCAAGCTCCTGAAAGGAGATTGACGATGAAACGAACGGCTTTTCTTCTCGTCCTGCTCGCCCTCCTCGCCGGATGCGCGACGACCCCCGCCCTGAATGAGGATGGATCCCCCTACTGGACGACCCACATCCCCAAGAAGACGCGGACCACCTACTACGCCGTCGCCTCGGCGAAACAATCGACGGAGGCGTTGAGCACTCTCCGGGCCGAAAGCGCGGCGAAGGACATGATCGGGAGGTGGGCGGAGACCACGATCGATTCCTCGGTAGTCACCTTCATCGAAGAGGCGGGGGAGACCCTGCGGACCAGGCAGGTCCTGGAGGTGCTTCAGAACCTTTCCGTTCAGACGGTGGACATCGCCCTGCGGGGGGTGAAGATCGTCGAGCGGTGGGTCAGGGATGACGGGACGGTCTATGTGCTGGCCTCCTATCCGGTGAAACACCTCAAGGAGGCGTATCGGCTTCAAGCCGAGGAGCTGGAGCGAAAAGCGCTGGCCGACGCGATCAGGGCGGAGGTGCTGGAGGAGTACCTGCAGAACCTGCTCGAGGCGACGGACTAGCTGTAAGAATCGGATGAATCGACCACCACCGAACGTTGACGCAGGTGGTGGTTTTTGCAATCCTTACACACAGGAGTTTTCAGCGATGAACAAAATGGTGCTCTCCATCCTCATCCTGGCGGTTCTTTTCCTCATCGTCAAAAGAATCGGCGGTGGAGGGGCCCGGATCTCCGCCAAGGATGTCCATGCGCTGCTTGCGAGCGATGAAGAGGTGGTCCTGGTGGATGTCCGGACCGAAGCGGAGTATCAGAACGGACATATCGACGGAGCGATCCATCTCTCCCTGTATGATATCGGAGCGGAGAGACCTCCGGTGCTCAGCGATCTCGACGCCCCGATCATCCTCTACTGCCAGAGCGGCGCCCGCAGCGGCATCGCCAGGAGGAAGCTGAAGGCATTGGGATATACGAACGTCCGCGATATGGGCGGGTTGACGTTCTGGCGCTACGGTCTGGTGAAGTAGGAGAAGGCGATGAAGCGGTCGATCGTCCTCAAACACCTCCAAGAGCTGGAGGTCGTCGCTGACGGGAGAACCTGTCACGGCTTCGACCAGGAGTGGTACTCCAAGCTCTGGCAGCGCCGGGCGGGGTGCGGGCCGACGACCGCAAGCGCCCTGGTCCGCTACAATCGGAAACGAAACAAGAGCGGCACGAAAACCGCTTCGGTCGCACTGATGGAGGAGCTCTGGAGCTTCGTCACCCCCGGAATCATGGGCGTCCATACGGTCGCCCACTTCACCCGGGGATTGAAGGAGTATCTTGCG
>JAAZJI010000208.1 GCA_012800465.1 Spirochaetales bacterium | reverse complement strand
TACGCCGAAGGCGAGGAAGAAGCTGTCGATGAAGATGACGTTGGTCCGGAAAGCCGTTGCATACTCATCCTTCTTGCCGTTGCCGTTGGGATCCCCCGCCACGAACGCCCGGGCGACTTCCCGGAATTCCTCAAGGGTTCTGGGGACTTCGAGACCAAGCTTCTCAAGCCAGTCCATGCGAATGTTCTGGGAGAAGTATTTGAGCAGATAGCTTGCAGGCACGGCGTACTGCTTTCCTCCATACTGACCATACCGAAGCTGTCCGTCACGGGCGTTGCCGACGATGTCCGGACCGTACTTGGGCAACGCTGCGGTCAGGTCATAGATCAGATCCGCTTCGACCAGCTGCGGCATGTACTGGGTATGTCCCTGGAATATATCGGGAACATCGCCGGCGGCGATCATCACGGGGAAGCGGTCCGGATAGGCGGAATACAGGACAGGTTCAAGTTGGAATTCAACATCGGGGAACTTGGCCTGCAATGCCTTCATGAACGGCCCGTTCTCCACATCTCCCATCGCCTCGGGAAGCCACATCCATCTGATGACCGTCTTTTTTTCTTCCTTGGCTCCTGCGGCAAAGAGCATCCCTATTGAGAGTAGGATGACCACAATGAGCAATAAGCGTTTCTTAAACATGATTTTCTCCTTTTTGGAAGTGAGACGGGAACGCCTAAATCTATCCACTTCTTCTTAAATCCTCCTTTTGGGGTATTCCCGCCAATATCCCCTCCTCACTCCTCGCAATAATGGTATCATGCCCTTTTTCTTACCAACCATACTGATTTGTTGCACATCAATATCATTTTGTTGCAATCAGTCCTCACCGGCTCCACCTCGTCCGCCAGCCTCCCGACCTGAAAAAACACGACGTTCCCACATCGGAAACAAGAACGGTGCGTTTCTTCCGATCGTCGAACCCCGACGACATGGCCATCGGCACATATCGGGTCGGACCATGGACCCGTTCGCCGACCGTGTAGCGCCGGACCATCAAACGTCCCGTATCAGCGACCGGGCGTTCTTGTAGAAGACCTTCTCCCGGATGGAAAGCGGAAGACCGAGCCCGTTGATGAAGTCATGCAACTCGGTGGTATAGCAGTCTCTGGCGAATACGAAACGGTCCTGGAAGCGATCGAAAAGCTCCTTCGTGAACCCGATGTCCCTGCTGAGAGCGTTGAGCGCCGAGAACGCGGAGAGATCCGCATAGAGGTTTTCATATGTCTCCAAAAGCCGGATCACGGCACCTTTTCCTACAATCGGTCCTTTCGGATAGATTTCAGCGACATGCTGACCGTCATCGCTGATATGCGCCCAGAATCCGGGAGCATGTCCAAGAAAGTTCGTCTGAGGCACCTGTCGAAGCACACGCTCCAGGGCCTCCACCCCGCCTCCATACCAATAGGATGAGCGAGGGTAACGCCCTGGACGCAATCGGATCGGGTAATCGATATGCATGACCACCGGCAATCCAAGCTCTCCACATGTTTCATACAGTTCGATGGCGTCCGGATTGTCGTACATCATCCGAAGCTTCAATTCCCCGCAGACTTTGACATCGTAGTGGTGAAAGGCCTGTTCGAGTTTATCTATCGCCTGAGGATTCCTCGGATCGGGGCAATAGCCGACGATGAATCGGCCCGGATAGTTCCTGGAGGCTTCATGGACCCTTTCGAATGTGAGGCTGTGAAAAGACGGATGAATGGCCTTGCGGAAAAGATCAAAGTCGATCTCGTTTTCGGGAGCTTCCCATGTAAGTAGCCAGACTTGGTCGATTCCGTTTTTATCCATATCCGCTACCGCGCGGTCGGCGGTTATTCCATGGAAATCAATATGGTTGTGTGCATCAATGATCTTCATCGCTCGATCCTCCGTTATCGGTACCAGCATACCTCCGGTCATCGTCGAGTGCAATCGAAACGGAATCCCGATCTGCCGCAGATATGCAGCCATGCAGAGGTTTCCCGTCCCGGGGTGACGATCTCCCCGCCGGTTCCGAGATCGATATGGAGCGTCGATTCGATTCCATCGGTCGGCGAGAGGGTGTAGGTGTCGGAGGTGATGTCAGTTTCGGTCGGAGGTCGTCGGGAGGCTGTATCATCGACATGAAAGCCCGTGCCGCCAATTCGGCGAGGCACACATCTCGGATCGTGACCGGTGATACGACAAACGAAACGCTTCTTCCCCGGAGTCCGGATCTCCACCACACTCTTGGGTACCGGACAATGACGGGATCTTTCTTTCTTGTTGACCACGGAAGCGCTAAAATGATAGCTTTAGGACAATGAATTTCAAGAAGGTGGTTCGATGAGAGTATTGGTATTGGGCTCCGGCGCCAAGGATCATGCGATCGCATGGTGGTTCTCTCAGAGCAGGCTCATCAGCGCTCTCTATGTCGCCCCGGGAAACGCCGGGACGGAATCGATCGCCAAGAACATCGAGATCGATCCATCCGATTCCGAAGCGGTGTATCAGGCATGCCGGGAGCATAGGATCAACTATGTGTTCGTGGGAACCGAAGCACCGCTCTTCACCGGTGTGATCGACTACCTCAATGAACGAGGAATCGACACCTTCGGAGCTCCGAGACGAGCCCTCCCTCTGGAAGGGGATCGCGACTTCGCCCGGAAATTCACCGAACGGCACAGGATTCCCACACCGCGCCACGTCCTCTTCCACGACACCGACGATCTGAGCACCTACCTCAGGGAGCATGAGGGAGAGCGCTTCGTCGTCAAGAGCAACCGGATCGCCCCTTCCCGGGTGATGGTGGATTCCACCGACTACACCACCCTGATGGAGTTCTCCGCCACGCTTCTCGAGCGCGGTCCGATCATCCTGGAGCAGCACCTGGCCGGTCTTCCTTTGACGATCACGCTCTTCGTCGACAACGACAGCTACATGCTGCTGCCGATCTGCAGCGACTACATGCGGGTCGAAAGCGGCGGAACCCCGACCGGCGGCATGGGCTCGATCTGCCCGGTTCCCCTTCAGGATTCGGTGAAGGAGTCCCTGATCACCACGATCATCGAGCCGACGCTCAACGGACTGCGGGAAGAGAACATGGCGTACAAGGGGGTGCTGACGATCAGCATCATCCTCACCAAGGAGGGGCCGATGATCGTCGATTACCACGTCCGCTTCAACGACCCCGCCGCCCAGGCGTTCATCCCCCTCATCTGCACGGACCTCGTCGAGATCCTCACCGCGATGAAGCAGGATACCCTCGGCTCCCTGAAGCTCTGCTGCTCCTCCAACAGCGCGGTCGCCCTCGTCGTGGCGAGTGAAGGTTATCCCCAGAAGCCCGTTACCGGAAAAATCCTCAATCCGATTCCCGCAGCCCTCCTCCTCAACGCCTTCGAAGGAGCGCCCAGGTACTTCTTCGGCGGAGTCCAGAAGCGAGGCGACGAGCTGGTCACCACCGGAGGACGAAACGTCACCGTCGTGGGAATCGACTACAATATCATGAGCGCGAACAAACGAGCCTATGAGGGGGTCGTCCACGTCCGGTTCGAGAACGCCTGGTACCGGCAGGACATCGGAAACAAGTTCTTTGAGAACTGAGAAGACCTCGCTGTCATTCAAATAATATGAGCAATCGATGCCTTTCATGAACAATCTTCAGAGGATGAGGATCTACCGCGCTCGCCTCCATCGCATCAGGATATGAGCGTTTTTCGATTCGCTCATCTGCTCTGTCTTCTGCAATTCCCGATGAAAAAACCGATTCGCTTCTCTGTCAGAAAATTGTTTCGCGTTTCAATTTCGCCTTGAGGTGCTACCAGTAGGTTAGATTCTTTTCCGGATCGGATCCGGTCACATTCTGCCACGAAAGCCTTGGGAATCAGAAGGAGTCGAGGCCGGCAAGCTCGTCGAAGACGATCTTCTCATCCTCAGGCTGGTCGTCCTGCGTGGGAGCAAACCCCTCGAAGTTCTCTAGCCAGAAAGAGACGTCTTCGGGGTTTTCCAGGAGCGCCGGAAGGCTGATGAGGACCATGTCCTGCATCAGGGGGATCCTGAAGGAAAGCTCATGGACGTGCTCATTCCAGAAAGCATCGGTGTAGACGACCTTCAGCGTATGCCGTTGGCCGACGACGACGACCTTATCCCGGATCCGGGGCGTCATCTCCAGAACCTCCCCTTTCTTTCCCACCCGGACCTCGGCAAGCTTCAGCGCCTGAAGCTCCACCCCGTCCCGGATGACGGTGTTGTTGTCGATCAGGACGGTGTGCTGACGGCCGATGTGGAAGAGCAGCACGGCAAACAGGAGAACCAAGAGGATCGCTCCCCCCCTGATCAGAATGGTTCGTTGTCGTTTCGTCATCGTGTCACCTCCTGGTCCTGCGCCAACGCCAGGCCGCTCATCCCCCGCTCCCGTTTCTTCCTGACTTCATAGAGGACCAGACTGGTCGTGATGACTCCGTAGGAGACGAAGACGCGGAAGTATTCGCCAAGCTGGGCTTGGCCGATGAGGCGTTTTCCCGCCATCGGGCTGACGATGAACATCAGGTGGAAGAGTACGACGCCGAGGAAGACGTTTCGGATCTTCGCGCTGGCGACGGTGGCTCCGCCGACCAGCAGGGCGGCGACACTGAACATCCCGATCTGCATGTGGCTGTTGTAGGTGTTGAGCGTTCCGATGTTGTGCAGGTAGATGATCATTCCATATCCGGCAAGAACCGTGGAGATGATGATGC
>JAAZJI010000207.1 GCA_012800465.1 Spirochaetales bacterium | reverse complement strand
CGGCATCGTCAAGGCGGTCGACGGGGTCTCCTTCTCCCTGCGCAAGGGACAGACCCTGGGAATCGTCGGCGAGAGCGGCAGCGGAAAGAGCGTGACGAATCTTTCGATCATGCGCCTGATCCCCTCCCCGCCGGGCAAGGTGGTCGGAGGCGAGGCGATCTTCGAGGGGTCCGACATCCTCGCCCTGGAAGAAAAAGAGATGCGGACGATTCGGGGGAACAAGATCTCGATGATCTTCCAGGATCCGATGACGAGCCTGAATCCCTTTCTGAAGATCTCCACCCAGATGATCGAGACGATCCGCCTCCACAACAAGGGCGTCGGCAGAAAGGAGGCGCTGGAGCGTTCGATCGAGATGCTGCGGCTCGTGGGGATCCCCTCGGCGGAGCAGCGGATCCACGCCTACCCCCACCAGTTCTCCGGCGGGATGCGCCAGCGGGTGATGATCGCGATGGCGCTCTCCTGCAACGCCGAGATCCTCATCGCCGACGAACCGACCACCGCGCTGGACGTGACGATCCAGGCCCAGATCCTCGAGCTGATCAAGGACCTGAGCCGGAAGATGGGCACCAGCGTGATCCTCATCACCCACGACCTCGGCGTCGTGGCGGGGATGTGCGACGAGGTCTGCGTGATGTACGCCGGGCGGATCGTGGAGAAGGCGGAGACGGAGAAGCTCTACGCGTTCCCCGCCCACCCCTACACCGAAGGCCTGATCAGAAGCGTTCCCCGGATGGACACCACGAAGAAGGGCGAGCGGCTCTATTCGATCGAAGGCCAGCCCCCGAACGTGATCGACCTCCCCCCCTGCTGTCCCTTCCACCCCCGCTGTCCGAAGGCGATGGAGGTGTGCCGGGCGTCCTACGCCCCGGTCACCGACCTCGGCGGAGGGCACGAGGTCGCCTGCTGGCTCTACAAAAGCGAGGAAGAGAGGGCCGCGGCCTTGAAGGAGGCCCACGCATGAAGCAACCGATTCTCCAGGTCCGAGACCTGAAACAGCATTTTCCCGTCACGTCGGGAATGATCCTCCAGCGCCAGGTCGGAGCGATCCGGGCGGTCGACGGGATATCCTTCGACCTCTATGAAGGGGAGACCCTCGGAATCGTCGGCGAGTCGGGGTGCGGAAAATCCACCGCGGTCCGCTCGATCAGCCAGCTCTACAAGCCCACCGGGGGTTCGGTGGTCTTCAACGGGATCGAGCTGACCACCGCCGATTCGAAGACGATGCTTGCCGCCCGGCGGGACATCCAGATGATCTTCCAGGATCCCTACGCCTCCCTGAACCCCCGGATGACGGTCCGGTCGATCATCGCCGAGCCGCTCATCATCTACAACCGCCGGAAGCTGCTCGATCCGCCGCTTTCCAAGCTCGAGATCGAACACCGGGTCGAGGAGCTGATGGAGCGGGTCGGCCTGTCGAAGGTCTTCAAGAACCGCTACCCCCACGAGTTCAGCGGAGGACAGCGCCAGCGGATCGGAATCGCCCGGGCCCTTGCCCTCAAGCCGAAGATCATCCTGGCGGACGAGCCGGTCTCCGCGCTGGACGTCTCGATCCAGTCGCAGATCCTCAACCTGCTCAGCGACCTGCAGCAGGAGTTCGACCTGACCTACATCTTCATCGCCCACGACCTCGCCGTCATCCAGCACATCTCCACCCGGGTCGCGGTGATGTACCTTGGGAAGATCGTGGAGATCAGCGAAGCGGTGAAGCTCTATGACAACCCCCTGCACCCCTACACCACGGCGCTCCTGAGCGCCGCCCCGATCCCCGATCCCGTCGTCGAGCGGAATCGGCAGCGGATCATCCTGACCGGAGAT
>JAAZJI010000206.1 GCA_012800465.1 Spirochaetales bacterium | reverse complement strand
GCCTGAAGGGGATGTTCGACAGGAAAGAGCACAAGAGACGATCGACGCTGAAGAAGTTCGAGCTGGTGGATGTGAAGGAGGTCGCCGTCCGCGACCTCGTTGTCCGCTACGATTCGACCAACGGGTACCTGGGCTACGGGGTGAAAACGGGAACCGAACAGGTGACGGTCAGCCAATTCGACCGCCTCCTGGTGATCCGCCGCGACGGCTCCTACCAAGTGATCGACGCCCCGGAGAAGGAGTTCGTGGGCAAGGGGCTGCTCCACTGCATGATCGCCGACCGCGACGAGCTTGCCAAGACCGTCTTCACCCTGATCTACCAGGAGAAGACCTACAAATACACGTTCATCAAGCGGACCCGGATCACCTCGTTCCAGCTGAAGAAGCTCTATCCGCTCCTTCCCGATGAGAAGAACTACAAGGTGGTTCGCCTGCTGACCCATCCGAACGCAGAGATCGGCGTGACGTACAAGCCGAAACCCGGGCTCAGGATTCTGGAGGAGACGTTCTATTTTTCCGATTTCCTGGTGAAGAACCCCCGGGCGAAAGGGGTTCGGATGACCGTCAAGGAGATCGCCTCGATGCGGATTCGAGCGGTGAAGGAGGACGTCTCCTCCGCGAAGGATCCTGAACTCTTCGATGAGGAGGAAGAGGCGTGAGGTCGTTTTCCGAGCGGATCCTCCATGAGGACAACCACCTCCTGATCGTGAACAAGCGCTGCGGCGAACTGGTCCAAGGGGACGAGACCGGAGACCCCACCCTCGGCGACCTCGTCAAGGAGTACCTGCGCGTCACCTACGACAAGCAGGGCAACATCTACCTTGGCATCCCCCATCGCCTCGACCGGCCGACCAGCGGGGCGGTGGTGCTTGCAAAGACGGAGAAGGCCCTCATCAGGATGAACACCCTCTTCCGGGAGGACAAGGTCGACAAGACCTATTGGGCGATCGTCGATCGGATTCCTCCCGAGATTGAAGGCCGGATGGTCGACAACCTCGTCAAGGACGGCAGGACGAACAAGAGCCGGGTCGTTCCCGCCGACTCGAAAAAAGGGAAGCGAGCGGTCCTTTCCTATCGCCACCGCGCCTCCAGCAGGAACTTCCACCTGCTCGAGATCACCCTGGAGACGGGAAGACACCACCAGATCCGGGCCCAGCTCGCCGCCCGGAACATCCATATCAGAGGGGACCTGAAGTACGGCTACCCCCGCTCGAATCGTGACGGAGGGATCTCCCTCCACGCCCGGACCCTTTCCTTCATCCACCCCGTCAGACAGGAGCGGATCACAATCGTCGCCCCGGTTCCCGACGATCCGCTGTGGAAGGTGTTCGAAGGGATGATCGAATAAGCCCCTGTGAATTCCAAGCTTATTTCATGATCGATCCACGATTTCAACCATCAAAGTGATATTTTCCTTGACAGAAGGGAATTCATCCCCCATTCTAAACATATGATGTATGATGAGCGATGTTTTGGAGGAATGGAATATGACTGAACACACAGTGGCGGCAATATACACGGGAGCGGCATTGGTGAAACCTCTCTCGGATATCTTAAGGGAAGATCTTCCCACATGGAGAATTATGAATATTCTCGATGACAGCATGATTGCGGATATCATCGAGTCCGGATATCTGACCAAGGCGGTGAAGCGTCGTCTTTACGGGTATTACGAAATCGCTACCGCCAGCGGAGCTGATATCATTCTCAACACATGCTCCTCGATTGGAGATGCGGTCTATGGGGCAAGAGAATTTTTTCCCATCCCGATCGTCCGAATCGATGAACCGATGGTTCGTAAAGCTATCAAGGAGAGTGATTCGATCGCGGTGCTCGCAACGCTTCCCACGACGTTGGATCCCACGCTGAATCTGATCAAACGATGTGCTTCGGAAGCCGGAAAGAGCGTACGAACCCTTCACGCGCTGGCTGAAGGCGCTTTCAGCGCAATCACGAAGGGTGATGGGGAGACCCATGATCGATTGATCGCCGAAACCGCCAAGAGCGTCGCCGATGAATGTGACGTCATCCTCCTGGCTCAAGGCTCGATGGCCAGAATGGAAAAACCTCTTGCTGAATTGACGGGAAAGACCGTTTATTCAAGTCCTCGCTTTGCAGCCGAGCTGCTGAAGGAGCATGTGTGATGGACACCAAAGCTTTGGAGCGACTCTCCTTGAAGTTGCGTCGCGATGTGGTGGAGATGGTGTATCGAACCAAGGATGGACATCCAAGCCCGAGTTTTTCGATCGCCGATATAGTAGCCACCCTGTATTTTCATGTGATGAATGTCGATCCGAATAACCCTGATTGGGCGGACCGGGACCGCTTCGTGCTCTCCAAGGGACATGCTTGTCCGATTCTCTACGCCGCTTTGGCGGAGAAGGGATTCTTCGACTACGAAAAACTCTTTACGCTTCGTTATCTCGATACGATTCTTCAGGGGCATCCGTATGCTCCGAAAACGCCGGGACTCGATGCGACGACCGGCTCGTTGGGCAACGGTTTATCGATAGGTCTTGGCATGGCATTGGCGGCTCGCATAACGAAACGAACCTATCATACCTACGTCATCGTCGGTGACGGTGAATTGAACGAGGGTATGATTTGGGAGGCCGCGATGGCGGCGAGTCATCAGAAGGCGGGCAACCTGACTGCTTTCATCGACAACAACAACTATCAAAGCGGTGGAACCGTGGAAGAAATTTCCGGACCGTATCCGATCGACAAGAAATGGGAAGCGTTCGGATGGCACACAATCTCCATCGATGGACATGATATCGATCAAATCAAAAAAGCAATCGCGGAAGCTCATAAGGTTACCGACAAGCCGACAGCCATCATAGCGAAAACGATCAAAGGAAATGGGGTCTCCTTCATGATAGGAGAAAACAGTTGGCACAAACGAGTGTATACCGATGATGAATACCGTCAGGCGATGAAAGAGTTGGGAGGAACTGTATGAGTACCAGAGTAGGGTTTCGTGATGCGCTTTTGACTCTCGCAGAACAACGGGATGATATCGTCTTCGTTTCAACCGATTCGTTGAAAGTGGTTCGAGGAGAACCGTTTTTAGAAAAATATCCGGAACGGGTGATCGAACTGGGGATTGCTGAACAGAACGGAGTCGGAGTCGCCAGCGGACTCGCCGGTAGCGGCCTTCTGCCCTACATCTGTACTTATGCAGGATTCTTGACGATGAGGGCAGGAGAACAGATTCGAACCTTCGTGTCCTATCCCAATCTCAAGGTTCGCTTCGTTGGAGCCAATGGAGGCTTGCATGGCGGAAATCGTGAAGGAGTGAGCCATCAGTTTGTTGAAGACGTTGGCGCGATGCGAGGATTGCCGAACATGACGGTTCTCTGTCCCGCTGATGGTGACCAGGTGTATCAGGCGATGCTCGCGAGCGTTGATGTGGATGGACCTGTATATATCCGAATTGGCAGCGGTCGGGAGGATCAGTTTTTTGAACCCGGAACGGAGTTCCCTTTGGGAAAAATCCGAGTGCTTGCCGACAATGGATCAGATGTCACAATTTTTGGCTATGGCTTCCTGCTGGCTCGCTTGATGGAAGCGGCTGAAAAGCTGAAAGCGGAAGGAATTGGAGCCAAAGTCGTCGAAGTCGCCACGATCAAGCCTCTCGATGTTGAAGGCATCTCCGCTTTGCTCAAAGAAACGAAATGCGCCGTAAGCGTCGAGGATCATCTGGTGACCAACGGCCTTGGGAGCGCGATCAGCGAGGTGATCAGCGAAGGATCTCCGGCGTATCTCGTACGGTTGGGATTGCAGGATGTCTATGGTGAATCGGGTCCACCTGAGGAACTGCTGGATAAGTACGGAATGGGTGTGGCGGATATCGTCGGCGCAGCGAAAAAAGCTGTTGAACATAAAATCGTTTGAGAACCTGGTGTTGCCAGGAAATCAAAAAAGGAGTCTCCAATGAAAAAGATGTTCGTATTTCTACTGGTTCTCGTGACTGCACTGAGCCTTTTTGCCGGCGGTGCAAGTGAAAGTGCCGGCCCTACCGCGGAAAAACCGTTGGTGCTACGCTATGCACACATGAATCCCGCGTCCAGCCCGAACGGATTGCAGGCGACGTACTTCGCGGATCGGATTGCTGAGCGCACCGGCGGTGCGATCAAGATTGAGTTGTTCCCTGCAAGCCAGCTTGGTTCCATCACCGAAATGGCTGAGGCAGTCTCAATGGGTTCGATCGCGATGCACCACAACACCTACGGTGGACTGCAACCCTTGCTCAACGACTTGGGTTTGTTCGATACACCGTATCTGTATCGTGATGTCGACCACCTGCTGAAGGCCACCGATCCCGAGATCTCTCCGGCTCTCAAGGAACTGAACCAGAAACTTATTGATACCAGAGGGGTGAGGATTCTCTACTCCTTCTATTT
>JAAZJI010000205.1 GCA_012800465.1 Spirochaetales bacterium | reverse complement strand
CCCCCTCGCCGATGAAGCGTTCGTCGAGCGACATCCGAAAACGAGGAGGCTGGTCCGATGAAGAGGATGCTGATCAGCGGAGGAACCTCCACGATCGGGAAGGCGGCCGTCCGCCATTTCGTCCACAACGGGTGGCATGTATGGTTTGGGTATGACACCGCCAGAGAAAAAGCGGAAGCGCTTGAAGAGGAATTCGGCCCCTCGGCCGTCGCCTTCCGTCTGAACGTCCGGGACAACGGCTCGATCAGCGAAGCGGTCCGATCGATCGACGATCTGGATCTTCTCATCAACAACAGCGGGATCTTCTCCTCCTTTTTGACGGAAGCGCTGACGGATGAGGAGGTGGGCCGGATCTTCGACGTGAACGTCACGGGTCTCTTCCGGCTCACCAAGGCGGTTCTTCCGAAATTGAAGGAGGGCGGCTCGATCATCAACATCGCCTCGCTCAACGCGTTCATGCCGACCTTCGGATCGACGACCCACTACGACGCCTCCAAGGGGGCGGTCGTCGCGTACACCAGAAGCCTGGCGGCCGAGCTTGCTCCGAAGATCCGGGTCAACGCGCTCGCTCCGGGGCTCGTCGCCGCCCCGTACCTCGATGAGACGAGCGATATCAGGAGAATCTTCGAGGAGCGAAGCGTCCTGAAGCGGATGGTGACAGCCGAGGAGGTCGCCCACGCCCTGTACTTCATGGCGGAAAACACCGCCCTCACCGGGGCGGTCATTCCCCTGGATTGCGGGTATACTACAGGGTAGCCATGAAGATTCTCTGCATCAGCGATGAAACCGACCCTCTGATCTACTCCGAGCACATCGCCACCCGGTACGGGGATGTGGACCTCGTCCTTTCGGCCGGCGACCTGCCGCTGAAGTATTACGAGTTCATCATCTCCATGCTGAACAAGCCCCTCTACTTCGTCTACGGGAACCATAACCAGGAGTACCTGGACCACTACCTTTCGAACAGCCGACCGCCTTACGAGACGTATCATCAGCATGCCGGCGGGCTGCCGCCCTTCGCCGGGGAGTTCGTCGACGGGCGGGTGCGCTACGACAAGCGCAACAAGCTCATCATCGCCGGTCTTGGCGGGTCGATGCGCTACAACAACGGCGAGCATCAGTTCACCGATGTTCAGATGTTCCGGCGGATCCTGAAGATGATTCCCCGCCTGGTCTTCAATCGGATTTTCCGCGGCCGGTATGTGGACATCCTGCTCACCCACGCCCCGCCGCTCGGCCTCGGGGACGGGATCGATCTGCCGCACAAGGGTTTTTCCTCGTTGCTTGTGTTCATGAAATGGTTCAAACCGGCGTACCTTTTGCACGGGCACGTGCATCTGGTCGACTTCAATGCGAACCGCATCCACCTCTTCAAGCGGACGAAGGTGATCAACATCTTCAGAAACCATCTGCTTGAAGACGATCAACTCGGAGGATAGAGCGATGTCCAGGATGATGTCCGATCTGTTCGCCCAGACGAATGAAGATTTTGAAAAAGCCAAAAGCAGGGGGCGCATCCAGTCGATCCTCTCCTCCCTGGTCCGCAAGAACTCCGACCTGTTGAGCCTCTACGCGGTGACGGACCTGATCAAGCCCAAAAACGAGACCTACCGGGGGATGCAGACGATTCCGGTGAAGGACATCATCGGAAGCGAAGGGCGCTACCAGGATTTCTCCTTGGCGTTCTATCCGAAGAAGGAGCTTCTGCGCGCCCGATGGCGCTCGATCGACCTGGCGACGAAGAAGGATGTGATCCTTCCCCCGATCTCGGTGTTCAAGCTTGGAGCGTGGTATTTCGTCCGAGACGGCAACCACCGGGTCTCGGTAGCCAAGACCCAGGGGGTGGAGTTCATCGACGCCGAAGTCGTCGAGCTGGACAGCGAGATCCCCCTCGAACCCGGATTGACGATGAAGCAGCTGCGCCGAAGGGTCGTGCACTACGAGCGCAAGCGCTTTCTGGAACAGTATGAGGTCGATTGTCTTCCGATGGACCGGATCGTGTTCTCCAACGCCGGATCATACGCCGAGCTGGTGAACCACATCCTGGTCCACAAGTATTTCCTCAATCAGGACCGCGACCGGGAGCTTTCATTCGAGGAAGGCGCGATCTCCTGGTATACGACCGTCTACGAACCGATCATCAGCGAGGTACGGAAACAGGACGTGCTGGCCTCCTTCCCCGGCAACACGGAAGGGGACCTGTACATGTGGATCGTCCGCCACTGGGACAACCTCAAGCACATGAGCGGAAGCCATGAAGTGAGCATCCAAAGCGCCACCAGCGACTACAAGGCGCGCTACGGCAAGACCCTGGTCGGCCGGTGGCTCCATACGCTCAAGGAGTTTCTAGGAAAGGATTAGTCTTCCTGGATGTAGGCGGCGAGGGTGTCGGCGTACACCTCGAGCTCGTGGCCGAGCCGATCGCCGGGGCGGATCGAGTCCTCCTTTCCGGCGAGGTGGACGATGCCCGAGACCGGCTGGTCGCTGAACTCCAGCTCATCGTGGACCCCGAAGGGGATGTGGAGCATGCCCATCGATTGCGCCCAGTAGATCAGCGAGTTGAGGGTGTGCGCTCCCTCGCACGTCGAGTTCGAGCAGGAGGTGAAGCAGGCGAAGAACTTCGTCTCTAGGCTCTTGTTCCTGCTGAGCGGCAGCGTGGTGTCGAGAAAC
The DNA here is from genome assembly GCA_012800465.1 of Spirochaetales bacterium. GTDB lineage: Bacteria > Spirochaetota > Spirochaetia > Sphaerochaetales > Sphaerochaetaceae > Sphaerochaeta. Next base: position 5,463 of record JAAZJI010000205.1, on the reverse strand, counting down.
GTCTTCATCTCCGCCGAGATGTTTCCGAATCGGGTCGGTCCGCCGAGGATGATCATGTCGCTCTTGTGCAGGGTGGATTCTCCGACCAGCGGAAGCTCGCAGATGTCTTCGTAGAACTCGTTGGTCGTCTCCTGGGTGTTCGCCCAGATGTGGAGATCGGGGTCGTCGACCCGATAGAGGCGGGCATCGACGTTCCGTTCCTCCATCAGTTCCTTCAGGTAGTTCCCGATGATAAAACAATTGCCGCTGACGCTATGGATGATGATTGAACAACGTTTCATGAGGTACCCTCGCTTTTTTCGTATACCTGATTATACACCACCCGGAGCGCTTAAGACCACACCGAATAGAGTCCGTCCCGGTAATCGAGGTAGATCGGCGTCTCGTACACCTCCCGGAGGAGGGTTTCATCGAGGATCTCCGCTTTCGGGCCGTCGGCCACGATCGCCCCGTTCTTCATCACCACCACCCGCCCGATCGCGGGGATGATCTCGCTGAGCTCATGGGTGGCGAGGATGATCGTCTTGCCTTCCCAGTCGAGCTGCTCGAGGCTTTTACGGTAGGTGTGGCGGCTGGGGAAGTCCAGCGAGGATCCCGCCTCATCAAGGAGCATCACCTCCGGTTCATGCACTGCCGCCCGGGCCAGGAGGACCCGGCGAGCCTCCCCGCTGGAGAGCCGGTTCATCTGCTTCTCCCACAGCGGAAGGATTCCGTAGGTGTCCATGACCTCCCTCGCCCGCTCAAGGTGGGATTCCTCCACGAGATGGTGGAACGCCAGGCCGATCGAGCTGAAGAAGCCGCTGACGACGATCTCCCACGCCTTGTAGGTGGAGGTGCACATGTGCTGGAGGCTCGCCGATACGATTCCGAGATGGTTTCTCAGTTCCAGAATCCGCCATCGGGACTTGCCGAAGAGAATGCGCTTGAATTCGGGGGTATGGAGGGGATGGACCTCCATGCTGAGGACTTGGACCAGCGTCGACTTTCCAGCTCCGTTGGGGCCGATGATCGCGACGTGCTCGTTCCGCCTGACGGTGAAGGAGACATCATCGAGGATCCGCTGGCCGAGGCGCTGGACGGTGGCGTGTCCGAGTTCGATGAGAGTGTGCATACGGGGAGTATAGCACGACTAGGCGTACGAGGCTCGGCGCTGTTCCTCGGGATAGGAGTCGAGAACCTTGTCCTCGAGGGTGGAGAGGATGACCATCACCAGGGCGACCGCAAGATCCGTCTGTCCGTTCTCCAGCGCTTCGCAGAGGTAGGCGTAGTTCTTCGCCCGCTTGTCCAGCTGACCGGCGCTGAAGCGGATCGACCGCATCGCCTGGTCGAGCAGGGGGGAGAGGTTCTCGTAGATCGCGCTTAAGATCTGGTTGTTGTTCGCCATCACGAGGATGTGGTGGAAATCCATCTCGGCGTCGAGGAAGGATTGGGTCGCCTGGGCTTCCCGGGCGTAGATTCCCGGAAGGGAGACCTCCATCTGTCGGCTGGCGGCCCACAGCTGGGTGAGATATCGCTTTCTGCCTTCGAGGCGGGAAAAGTTCCGTGCGGCGCTGCTGGCGACGGTAAGGCGCACCTGCATCAGGTTCTTCAGCAGCTTGGAGTGGCTGATGTCGCTGTTCAGGATCGAGGAGGAGACGCTCATCACGTAGTGGTCGAGGTTGTTGGAGCGGATCTGAGCTCGCCGGCCCTGGGAGAGAACCACCAGCCCCCGGGCTTCGAGAATCTTCAGCGCCTCGCGGATCGGGCGGCTGGAGGTCCTGAACTGCTCGGCGAGTTCGACTTGAGAGGGCAGAAAGGAGCCACACTCCAATGTGCCGTCCTTGATCCAGCGTTCGATCGTCTGGGCTATCACCGTTGATTTGGTCTGTGGAAGGTCGCTCATCTTATATAGTCCTTGAAAATGATGTCATACGTTGGAAGTTTGTTCCTGAACAACAGTATATAACAGAACCTAAATAGTTACAATACAGCGGTATCTACAATTTTTGTAGATGACATCTGTATATTTCCATGTTCTAAGAGATGTGGATCCTTTACTACTTAAGACATAAGAATCTGCTTAGAATTCGAGCGCTTCGAACTTCTCGCTGATGTTCGTAAGGTTCACGAGGGTCAGGGCGACCGCCAAGTCGGTCTGGCCGTTTTCAAGGGCGTCGACGAGGTAGCGATATTCGTTCACCTTCTTCTGCTGTTCCTTGAACGTCTCGGTGAGGCGTTCCATCGCGCTGTACAGCTGGGGAGCGAGGTAGTCGTAGATGTGGGTGAGGATCGCGTTGTCGTTGGATTTGATCAGGGTCGCGTGGAACTCCAGTTCCACATCCTTGAATTCGGCGAGCGCCTCCTCGTCCTTCGTATTCTCGAGAGAGGGGAGGATCTGCTCCATTCGGGTGCACGCCCGGCTGAGGGAACGGACAATGAGGTTTCGGTTCGGATCGCGGGAAAGCTCGCGGGAGGCGGAGACTTCGATCGTGGTCCGGACCTGCATCAGGTCCCGAATCATCTTCTTGTCCATCGCGCTGGTGCTGATCATCGAGCTGGTGAGGGTCTCCACGAAGCGCTCGAGGCTGTTGGTCTGGACTTCCGCTCTTCTTCCCTGCTGGACCTTGATGAGGCCTTTGGCTTCCAGGCTCTTGAACGCTTCCCGGATCGAACGGCTCGAAGCGCCGAACATCTCGGCAAGCTCCTGCTGACTGGGAAGGCTCCCTCCGGCGGGATACTTCTTTGCCAGAATATCTTCTTCCAACTGCGCAGCGATGATCGATGATTTCGTTTCAACCACTTTAGCCATGTGTGTCTCCCTACCGACGTGCATTCTCTTCGGACATCCTACGATATATTATGCAAAGATGCAATATTAAATGTCAGAAGTTAGAAGTGATTTGTGAAAATTAACTCTTGATATTGTAAGAGCATATTACAAAATTGTTAATATGGTAACTCTATATGATGTAAGAAGTATCATCCAAAACCTGCATATTCGCATGAATCCGGCCAAATCTCTTATGGTGATTTTTTGTCGATATGAGCAAAGGATCATCCCTTTCGGCTGACACAGGTTTCCCTGAAACAGAGGGGTACCTGACAGATGTTCAGCTTATGTCCATATGTGAAATGCCATCAATCCAAGGTCGCAACCGGACATCACAAGCGAAAACGGAAAAACAGGGAACATGTGTTATATGTTGAAAAACATCTAACTGTTTATAATAAAACAAATAACCAACATTTCAGCACAGATCCAAAATAATTTTATACCTTTTTATCCAGAGGAGCTTGACATATGTGAGAGGATGCCGTATAGTGAGATTACAAAAACGAATTTACATGGGAGCATAGCCCCCAAAAGGAAAAGGAAAAGACTATGAAAAAATTAATTGCTTTTTTAGTGATCTTGGCAGTGGTTCTGACGGGGGTGTTTGCGGTGCCTGAGCCCGGTGATCAAGACTCCCAGGTGAAGGTTACGCTTAGAGGTACGGTAGGAGAATATTTTAGGCACGGCGTGAAGGAAAATGATGAGCTTGTTTATGAGAAGACGTACGATTCGGAAAATGTTCTTTCTGCAACCGGAACGACTTTCTCGTATGGATATAAATCCAATCAGGCAATAGCGGGTTCTCTGTATGTGGATTATATTGATGGTTTCAAAAAAAACAATGACGTCATCCAGGTCGGAACCCTTAAGATAGGCGGTAGCCCGATGACTGGTGCTGATTATACTCAAGGCAAAGGGTTTGAAGTATTTGCACAGTTGGGGCTTACCAACATGAACATTATATCAACGGACATCGTTGTCATTGCTGCTCAGGCAAAGGCCGGGAACGATCCTCAGGGCACAGCCATCACTAAGATCGTTGATGAGGCTCCTAAGGGTACGTACACCTTAACCCTTACGTTCTCGGTCGTCGGTAACTAATACAATTTTGATTTCTGACAATCCCAAAGCTGTGCTCTTGCACAGCTTTGCTTGTTCCAGGGCTTTCGGTTAAACTCTTTCTTTGATAGAATGAGGGTGTCATGAAGAGATTACTTCTATTGAGCATAACATTATTTCTTCTTCTTCCGCTGGCGGGTGCTACGTTCACCGTCGGGATAGGCGAACCTGTTTCGGTCAGCCTGAAGGGGACAATCAAAGCTCAGGAGTTGACGATCTCGGTGAGAGGGGAAGGCAGGGATGATGATCTCATCGGCGAAGACGACATCCTGACGTTCGACTTTCCCATTACCGCCCATGATAAAAGATCCTGGGTGCAGGAAGTTCCTCTGCACTTTGCCTATTCATCCAATCAGAACCTGAGGAGCGGCGCGTATCTGACGTTCTCCGTCGGCGAGTTTCGCGGGGACAACGGCGGAATCTTGAAGCCCGAGCTGCGAACCGACAACCTGAGCTCAAACACGTTCGTCATCGATCCCGATCCCAACCGAATCCAGGTCAAGACGACGTTCGAGGCCGGTCGGCAGGACGATACCCCGATCGGAACCGTGATCGTCGTCTTCAAAAAGACTGAGGAGGAGCTCTTCCCGGTCGGAAACTATACCGGAGAGTTTTTCATCAATTTCCGAAGAGAGAACTGATAATCGTCTGAATGTGTGAAATGATCTCGAGGGCCTTTCCGTGAGGCCCTATTTTCGTGTTTTTGCCACCAAGTTCTTCAGTTCCCGTGCCGTATACCGTACTTTCATCAGATTCAGATTCATGGCGTCTCCGATCGCCTTGATGATGTTCGTCGGTTCAGCAAGCAGGTAGACATCATCCGTCTCCTCCACCACCTGCAATCTCCGTAGATCGTCGACCATCTTTTCAAGCTCGATGTTCTTCCCCGTCTTCAGCTCCAGGACCTTTAGGATGAGCAAACTCACGAAACCGCTCAGCAGGTGGGCTTCGATGGATTCTTCCTCCTGGCTATGGAGGGTTCCGAGAAAACATTCCTCGATTCGCCGTAGGTTCTTATACATATCGATGATATCCAAGGCCGTTGCAGGCCTCTCGAGCCGGAAGAGCGATGATGAGGGATCGCCTTCGGAGCCGATGACATTGGTATGGATCACATGGTATCCGTTCTCATCCCGGAAGACGATCTGACGCTCATGAACCGTCATCCGCTCCTTGTATCCCGTCTCGTCCGGAATATCCGCCCTGATATCGGCATCGGCCTTCGATATGGAGGTGCCGAAAATATATCCTCCCTTGTTGGCCAGGATATCCGCTTCATCCTTGGCGGTGATCATCCCTTTATCTGAAACATGGATAACCTTTTGGATTTCCAATTGTTCATCAACCTCTTTCATCATTCGTGCGAGAGCCGATCCATCATCACCGAAAAGCCCATAAGCGATCGGCAGCCCATTGTCGTCCGTCAACAGACCCATTCGGATGTGATGTTCTTCGCCCGCTCTTCCGTTCGGCACCCTCGCTCTATACAGCACCGAAGGATCTCGCCCATACAGCTTGCTGACCTTATTATG
>JAAZJI010000204.1 GCA_012800465.1 Spirochaetales bacterium | reverse complement strand
GGCGGTCATCAGACCGATGTTGCCCTCGTTGATCAGGTCGCTGAGCGGCAGCCCCCGGTTCTGGTATTTCTTCGATACGTTGACGACGAACCGGAGATTGGACTCGATCATCCGCTTGCGGGCGAACTCGTCCCCGGCTTTCGCCCGGATCGCCAGATCCAGCTCCTCCTCCTCGGTGAGGAGGGGGATCCGGTTGATCTCTTTCAGATATATGGAAAGGATGTTGGACTCGTCATACCCGGAGGTCCGTCCATCATTTCGTAACATTTTTCGCTTGGTGCTCATCAGTGGCATCTCCCTTATGCAGATGAATATGCAACCGGCGTGCCAACTTCTCGGATTTAGTATGTAATTTATTAGTTTATAATGATTTATATGTTTTTTCACACTCGTCCGTTTTTTGAACATGCCGCCAAGACGGCGTGTTTTGCCTAAAAACGGGTCAAAATGACCAAGGACGGGCAGATCAGCGCGCAAATGGGTCCATCTGACCCGTTTTTGGCGGATTCCAGGGAAAATCGAATTCCAGAGCGGAAAACCACCGGTCAATATGCTCCGGGTGAAATGGCAATTCGCTCATTTCCAGCTCTTCGAGGAGCTGCTCATACTCCATCCGGAGCATGTCATGGATCATGTCACCCTCGCTCAAGGAGCAGAACAGCCGGTTCTTTCCCAGCAGATAGATGGAGAACTGCCGACTGAAGAAGCTCATCCACCGCTCCTCCCCCCGGAAGCGTTCCTCCATTCCGCGGATCAGGAACGCATCGATGAAACAGTTGATGCTCCGCTCCAGATCCTTCATCTCGGCGAAGAGCTGCGCCATCCGGTAGAAGTAGCACCCAATCTCCTGCTTGGGGGCATCCACCGCGGGAAGGAGCTCCTCTTTCCTGATCGCTATCCGCCGTTCCTCGTCCATGCAGGGAATATACTCATACCCGAGGCGACCGGCAAGATGTCCGAATCCCGGGTGTTGCTTGCCTGTCGGTCGAGATTTTACTATAGTATGCAAGGCGAGCGATTCGCCATTCGATGAACAAAGTTTTGAAGGAGATACGTATGACTATCAAGCCGTTAGCAGACCGGGTACTGGTCAAGATCGAAGAAGTCCAGGAGAAGACCGCCAGTGGGATCTACATTCCCCAGACCGCTCAGGAGAAGACCCAGATCGGGACCGTCGTCGCCGTGGGCGAAGGAACCGACAAGGTCAAGATGCTCGTCAAGGAAGGAGACCGGGTGATGCATGACAAGTACGCCGGCACCTCCGTGAAGAACGATGGCGAAGAATACCTGATCGTCTCGATGAAGGACATCCTTGCGATCATCCAATGACGACGGCACCGACCGCGGAACGAATGAGGCGCCTCCGGGCGGCCTCTTTTTTTACGGAAAGAGAAAACGTTCGATCTTGGCGGCGATCGAGTCGGAAAGGCCCGTCTGATGGAAGGATTCGGGGAGCGAGCGGAGCATGAACTGCCCGTATCGGCGCAGAACGATCCGCGAATCGAGGATCAGGACCACCCCCCGGTCGGTGGAGGTTCGGATCAGACGGCCATACCCCTGCTTGAGCTTCATCGTCGCATTCTTCAGCGAAAGCTCGAAAAATCCGCTTCCGCCGGCGGCATCGATCGCAGCGCAGCGGGCCTTGAAGACCGGGTCGGAGGGGACGGCGAAGGGAAGCTTGGTGATCACTACCAGCCGAAGGGTGTCGCCGGGAGCGTCCACCCCCTCCCAGAAGGAGGAGGTCGCGAACAGGACCGAATCCCGCTCCTCGACGAAGGTCCTGAGGAGGGTGTGCCGATCCAGCTGGCCCTGGCTGAGCAAGAGAAGTCCCGCCTCCTCGTACGCCCGCTCAAGGCGCTCGCGAAGCTCCGTGAGCAGCGCATAGCTGGTGAAGAGCACCAGAGCTCCTCCCCCGCTGGCAAGCGTCGACTCCAGAACCGTCCTGCTCATATACTCAAGGTACTCCTCATCGAGCTCCTTCGCCGGAAGCGGAGCATCCTCGGGGGTGATCAGGAGGAGATTGGCGGTGTACTCGAACGGCGAAGCGAACGTCCCTTTGAAGAACGGACGGTCGTCGGCATAGGGCAGCCCCACCCGCTTCGCCCAGAACTCGAATCCGTCATGAAGATCCAGCGTCGCCGAGGTCGATACCACCGTCTGCACCTTTGAAAAGAGCGCTTCGACGAGGACGGGGGCGACGGAGAGCGGGGTGATCCTGACCTCGACGGAGATCTCCTCTCCATGGCGTTCGGTGTTGAACCAATGGACATCGTCCCCCCACGCGTCGTAATCGGTGAAGGAGCGGAGCACCTCCACCATCGCGTCGATCCGGTCCGATCGGACGAGAAGCTCGTTCAATCGGCTTTCCAGCTCCTCGGGAACCCTGCAGCGTTGAGCGAATCCGGCGATCCGTTTCCCGAGGGCCTCGCCCTTCTTCGCCACCTCGACCGCCAGCTCCCTGAATGTCCCCAGGCGCTCCCGGTGCTCCGCCGTCACCAGGACCGGCTGATAGCGGTTCTTTGAAAACACACCCAGGAGGTATTGGTCGAGCGCCTGGACCTCGGCAGCCAGGGCGACCAGATCCTCGATGATCCCCTCCGTACCGAGGGGGTCGTCCGAATAGGGAGCAAGCCGGGCGAGGAGGGAGTCGGGGGTGTAGCGGGAGGATCGCCGGATCCGGCTCGCCTGGTGCAGCACCCCCTTCGAGGAGTAGATC
>JAAZJI010000203.1 GCA_012800465.1 Spirochaetales bacterium | reverse complement strand
GGACGAGGTGAAGATCTCATGGAACTCTTTCAGCTCGGATTCTCTTCCGACAAATCTCATCGCTTATCCTCCCCTCCGTTCGGTATATCCCTAGCGTAGCAGAAGAAATGGAAGCAATCAAGTCATTCAAATACGTTTTAATAAAATTGATTTGAACATAATACGCACAAACCGAACAAACACATCCATTATAGTCCCCACTCGGCATGTTACCGTGATGCTGCTTTCAACGCTCCATCCGGTGATTTTACTTGCACTCTTCCCCTCTTCTTCCTACACTGTCCCAAGGGGGGAGGATGAAGGTACTGATCTTCGGCTTGGGGCTTCATGGCGGCGGGTATGCGGCGGCATCCTATTTTCTCGATCATGGGCATGAAGTGCGGATCACCGACCTGCGGGCGGAAGAGGATCTGAAGAACCAGGTGACATCCCTCGTGCACCGAGGGGCGACGTACAGCTTGGGAAATCATCGGAAGGATGACTTTCTCTGGGCGGACATCGTGGTGAAGAACCCCGCGATTCCTCCCTCTCATCCCCTTCTGAAAAACGCCCGGGTCGTGATCAACGACTTCTCCTGGCTGTTCTCTTCCCCCTGGATCCAGGAAGTGAAGATCATCGCCATCACCGGAACCAAGGGCAAGACGACGACCAGCGCCGCGGTCGCCCACGCTCTTTCCCGCCTCGGGGTGGAGGCGATGCAGTGCGGGAACATGGGAATCAGCGGATTCACCGTCCTCAAGGAGTTCGAGGATCGGAGGAGACAGGGAAGAGCTCTTCCGGCCTACCTGGTCTGCGAGTTCTCTTCCTGGCAGATCAGAGATACCATGGTCGCCCTGGCGGGGGTGATGCCCCGGCTGGAGATCTGCGCCCTGACATCCTTCTACCCCGATCATCTCAATACCTACGAATCGATCGAACGCTATATGGAGGACAAGCTGCTCCTCTTCGGCCCTTTCGTGAAAAAAGCGGTCATTCCCCGGATCATCGCCCGGCGGGTCCGGAAGCAGACCGGGCTTGACCGCAGGAGCGTCCGAGCGAGCGACGCCACCGTCCCCAGGGAGCTTTTGGATTACCCCCACCTCCGCAGCGCCTATGCGATCCTCCTCTCGCTGGGCTTCAAGTACCGGAAAGTCCTCGAAGCGCTCGGGTCGTTCACCGGGGTTCCCCACCGCATCGAAGCGGTCGGAAGCCTCAGGAACATCCTCTTCATCAACGACAGCGCCGCCACGATCCCCGAAGCGGTCCACTTCACCTATGGGAACTTCAAGCTTCTGGGGGTCCATCTGGTCACCGGAGGCACCGACAAGCGTCTCGACCCCAACTCGATGGCCGAAGAGCTTCGTCAGGCTTTGAGCGTCAGCCTTCTGGGAGGAAGCTTCACCACCGACAAGCTGATCCCGTTGCTGAAGCGGGAGGAGATTCCCTACTTCGGCCCCTTCGATTCGATGGGAGCGGCGCTTGAGGCGAGCTTGGATTGTGCATTGAAAAAAGAACGGGAACTCCCCGATCTGCAGCAGGTGGTCCTCCTCTCGCCGGGAAGCGCCTCCTTCGAACTGTTCGACAACGAGTTCGACCGGGGCGACCAGTTCCGAACGATCGTGAACCTCCTCATCCGGGCGGAAGAGAGCGCGAAAACCGATACCGGAAGCGCTCCAGAGCCGTGAAGAGCCGGTACCTCAGGGCTCTGACCGGATAGTCCAGAGACGGCTTCCGGGTGACGACCTCGCCACCGAACGCGGTCTTGAACAGATCCAGGGAAGCGAGATACGCGCTTCGGTTTGAGATTCCGAAG
>JAAZJI010000202.1 GCA_012800465.1 Spirochaetales bacterium | reverse complement strand
GTTTCGATCCTCTACAACACCAGCGAAGGACACAAGCAGATCGGCGAGTTCATCCAGCAGGAGTGGAAGAAGAACCTCGGAATCAACGTCGTTCTCGAGAACCAAGAGTGGGGAACCTACCTGAACAGCCGGAACGTCGGAGACTTCCAGATCTCCCGCGCAGGCTGGGTCGGCGACTACCAGGATCCGAACACCTTCCTGGACATGTTCCTCACGGGCACCGCGATGAACGGTGGACAGTACTCCAACGAAGTGTATGACATCCTCATCAACGAGGCTGCCCGGATCGACGATCCCGTCGACCGCTTCGGAGTCCTCCGGACCGCCGAGGACATCATGATCAACGAGGACCAGGCTCTGATGAACCTCTACTACTATGTCACGTTGAACATGATCGACACGAACAAGTGGGGCGGCTGGTATGGAAACACGATGGACTACCACCCGGTGAAGGACATCTACCTCAAGTAGATTCGATCAAAAACCAATCATCCCCCCGGCATCCGCCGGGGGGTTTTCCGTATCTGGAAATTGTACCGTCGATTCGCTATAGTGGAACAATGAATCAATACGATCTGCGAAGCGACACGATCACCAGGCCGACCCCCGGGATGCGAAAAGCGATCGCCGAGGCGGAGGTCGGCGACGACGTCTATCGGGAGGACCCGACCACGACCAGACTCGAAAAGCTGGCCGCCGAGCTGACCGGCAAGGAGGCCGCCCTGCTGGTCACCTCCGGCTCGATGGGCAACCTGATCGCCCTCGCCATCAACGGTGGAAGGGGCAATGAAGCGCTGCTGGCTTCCGACAGCCACATCGTCCACCACGAGATCGGATCCGTCTCGGCGATCGCCGGCGTCCTTCCGATCCAGATCGAGGCCCCGAGAGGAATCCTCAGCGCCGACCTTCTGCACGGGAAGGTGAAACGGGGAATGTACGACATGGCCGTCACCACCCTCGTCAGCGTCGAGAACACGATCGGGGGATACTGCTATCCGATTGAAAACCTTGCCGGAATCCGGCGGTTCGCCGAACAGAACGATCTTGCCGTCCACATGGACGGAGCCCGGATCTTCAACGCCCACATCGCGACGGGGATCTCCGTGAGGGAATACGCATCTCATGCGGATACGATCACCTTCTGCCTCTCCAAGGGGCTCGGCGCTCCGATCGGCTCGGTCCTCTGCGGGACGAAGGAGTTCATCGATCGGGCGCTCACGGTCAGAAAGATGCTCGGCGGCGGCATGAGACAGACCGGGATCATCGCCGCCGGGGGCCTGTACGCCCTGAAGCACCACGTCACGCGGCTCGAAGACGACCATCTCCACGCCCGGGCGATCGCCGAGGCGCTCGTTGATGCAGGCTGGGCGGATGTCGATCTTGAAGGAGTCCAAACAAACATCATCTTCTTCACCGTTCCCGGTATTCCCGGTTCGGCGGTGATTCGCCAACTGAAGAAGATCGGTATTCTGGCGAACACCGAAGGGGACAGGGTCCGCCTGGTCACGAATCTGGGAATCAGCGCCGAGGACACGGCCGAGATCTGCGCTCGCTTGAAATCCTTCGAACCGGAGGCTGCCGAATGAACCACACGATTCTCTGCTTCAGCGGAACGGGCAACAGCTACCACGTGGCGAACAGGCTTCGGGTGATCCTGGAGAACGCCCGTGTCGTCATGATCCCCGACCTGATGGACGACGAGCCGATCGAGCTCACCGAAGCGGTCGGCCTGGTCTTCCCCACCTATTACTTCCTGCCGCCGGTTACCGTCGTCGAATTCATCGAGCGGGTCTTTCCCAAGCTCGACCTTACCCCCGTCCGGTACTTCTACCTCGTCACCACGAAGAATCTTAGCGGAGGATGGACCCATCCGATCACCGAGATCCTCCTCCGGGATCGGGGGATCGCCCTCGGCTACGCCTCCTCGGTCCGGTTCCCCAATACCTACATCCCCGCCTTCACCGCGCCCAACATCATGCAGATCGAATTCTACTACAAGCACGCCGAGAAGAAGATCCTGAAGATCGCCCGGGAGATCCGGAAGGAGACGATCCGTCCGCCCTTCCGGTTTCCCCTCACCCGCTTCATGCTGGAAAAACGGATGGAAAGGCGATTTGAACAGGTGAAACAGAGCGCCCGGGCCTCCTTCCGGGTCACCTCGGCATGCGATGGCTGCGAGCTCTGCTTCCGAATCTGCCCCACCGGGAACATCGAGATGGTCTATGGCAAGCCGATCTTTCTTTCCGACTGCTCCGGCTGCCTCGGATGCTACCACCGCTGCCCCAAGGAAGCGATCGTCTTCACCCGCCGGGTCTCCTCCGGCCGCTACCCGAACCATGAAGCGCACTTCGACAAGGAATACCGCGAATGAACTTTGATGCGATGATCGACCGCCGGTCCACCCTCTCGGTGAAGTGGAACCCCTCGGCGATCGCCACGATCTGCAACAACCCCGACGCCGAACCGTTCTGGGTCGCCGACATGGACTTCACCGTCCCCCCGGCGGTCCATGCCGAAGCGAAGGCCCTCGCCGAACACGGGATCTTCGGCTATCCCATAGCCACCGATCAGAAGAAGATCTTCGCCTCCTTCCTCGAAGCCCGGCACGGGATGACGGTCGAAGAGGACGAGTTCGCCATCTCCCAAGGCGTCCTCTCCTCACTTGCCCTCGCGGTGGAGCTGTTTTCCCAAGAGGGGGACGGGGTCATCGTCCCGCTGCCCGCCTACGCTCCGTTCCTGAAGATCGTCAAGCTCCACGACCGGACCCTGATCCCCTGGCCGATGACCTACGATTCCGATCGCCACGTCTTCACCCTGGACTGGGAATACCTGGACACGATCATCGACCGGGCGCGGCTGCTGATCTTCTGCTCCCCGCACAACCCGACCGGCATCGTGTTCAGCGAAGAGGAGCTCGTCCGGGTTGCGGAAACCTGCAAAGCCCGGGATGTCGTCATTATCAGCGATGAGATCCACGCCGACCTTTCATTCATACCGTTTACGAGCGTCCACACCGTCGCACGGGACCTCAAGGCCAAAGCGGTGACGTGCATGGCTCCCTCGAAGACGTTCAACATCGCAGGCGAGCACTACTCGGTTACGCTTTTCTCCGATCCTTTCATGAAACGAGCCTTCGAAACGCGCCTGCGGCAGCTCTGGATCTTCCGTCCCGCAAGCTATGTCACCGCCCTGGCCCAAGCCGCCTACGCAAAGGGTCTGCCCTGGCTCGAGGAGCTCATCGGCTACCTGGACGGGAACGCCGGGTTCATCAGCGATTACTTCGCCCGGCATCTTCCCGATCTGGTTTTCCTCAGACCCCGGGCGTCGTTCATCGGTCTGATCGATGCCGGCCGGATCATGAAGCTCGTCGAAGCGGATGCCAAGGCCAATCCCGGTCTCTACGACCCGGAAACCGGCCCGGACGGCAGCATGCTCTCCCGCTTCCTGGGCCAGCGGGCCCGGGTCGCCTGCAACGCGGGAACGTGGTTCGGCGGTCAGGCGTACGCTTCCTTCATCCGGTTCAACTTCGCGACCCAGCGGGCCCGGATCGAAGCCGCCTTGGATCGGATCAAGACCGCGATCCGGTTCCTGAAGGAAACCTATCCGCCACCTGGCGGGCAAGATGCGCGATGAAATGCGCGTTCGGATGCAGGAATCCGTCATCAAACCGGTCACGCAGCGAAAGAGACACCCCGTCCAGCACGGTGACGTTCTCGAACCTTGAGGCTGCTTCACCGAGGATCGATCCGATCTCTTCAAAGGAGCCGAGGGGTCGGATCCGATCATGATCTGCCCGGTAGAGAGGCGTCACAAGAACGATCGGCTGAAGGGGATAGAGGGCTCGAAGACGGGCGAACAATTGCCGTACATCATCAATGAACGCATTCCTGTCCTCCCGAAGCGACCAGTCGTTGGTTCCATACCCGAGCAGGATGCAATCGATCTTCTTCTGTAGCGGGACGACCATCCTCGGATTGACCAAGGTTCCTGCCAGCCCCTGATTAAGCACCTCCATTTCAAGAATCGAACCCAATCGGGTGCACAATCCCTCGCTGCCGTGGTGGACCCCCACCCCTTGGATGATCGAGTCTCCGAGACAGAGCAGCGTCCCGGCCTTCCGTTCGACCGGCTCGAACGAGCCTTCGAGGGTCCAGCCCACCTCGTGGTGGTTCGGAAGATGGATCGTGATCTCCTCTCCCTCGGTGAAGCGGATGACCCCGGTTCTGAGAGGGTTGTGGAAGAGCAGCCCGTCCACCTCGATGTCGAGCGTCTCGCTCAGGTTGAGCGGCCCCCCGTACCGCCGGGAGAAATCGATCTGGCCGGGCCTTGACCGGAGCGAAGCGGAAAAGCGTTTGATCGTCAATGTCACCGGCCCGGTTCGAAGGAACCGAAGCTGGACGGAGGCGCTCGTCCTCCCCATCGCCTGATAGAGGGCGTGCCGCTGCAGCTCCGTTTCGACGGAGGGTGAGAACCTCCGGGCGAAATGGAGCCGGTCCCGCTCCTCCACGAAGAGCGCGTTGTGCACGATCTCCCTCATCTCCGTCTCCTCTCCTGTTCCCGGATCCGATACCTCTGCGGGGTCGTCCGGTAGGTCCGCTTGAAGAGAGTATGGAAGCGGTGGGTGGAACCGAACCCGCACGCTTCGCTGATCCGTTCGATCGGATCGGACGTGTGCTTCAGCAAGGTCGTCGCGTGCTCCAGCTTCGCCTTGGTGATCTCCTTCCAGATCGTGCTGCCGAGAATCTTCCGGAATCGGATCTCCAGCGCCCGCCGGCAGATCGTCGCGTTCGAAGCCACGTCGCTGGCGGTCAGGCCGCCGGTCGCCCGGGCTTTGATGAGGAGGAGCGCCTTGGAGACGTGTTCATCGTCCTCGCCCACCAGCCGGGTCGACTCCCGTTCCACCAGGACCCCCGGCTCGATGACCCGCCTGACCGCTCCCTCCCCGGTTCCCCCCAGAAGCTCGTCGAGCAATTTGGATGCCTGAAAACCGATCTCGTCGCACTGGATCCGGATCGAGGAGATCGAAGGGTTCGCCAGCTCGCACACCAGCTCCTCGTCGTCCACCCCAAGGATGACGCACTCCTCGGGGATCGCGATCGACAGATGCTTCAGCTGCTGCTGGACCTTCAGGGCGGAAAGGTCGTTGCAGCAGAAGAGCGCCACCGGCTTCGGCAGCGAGCCCAGCCATCTGCCAAGCTCCTCATCATCGCCGTAGAGGGCGCGCCACCACCCCAGCGGACGGAAAAAACGGAAGACTTCCCCGTCGATCTCTTCCCGATACCCCGCAAGGCGCTCCTGTGCCCAGATGAGGCCTTCGGCGCCGCAGTAGCCGAAGTGTTCGATCCCCAGCCCCTTCAGGTAGGCTCCCGCCCGCTTCCCGGTGAGATGGTCGTCGTTGTGGACCTGGGCGAGGGTCGGCAGACGGACCGCCGAAGCGATGTCGACGACCGGAATCCGGTACGCGTGGATCTTCCCGGCCTCCTCCTTGCTCTCGATCCGGGCGATCAGTCCGTCGCACTCGGAAAGATCCTCCTTGAACGAGAACCAGGGGCCCTGGCCGCGGAGGATCCAATCGCTCTTGCTTCGCGCGTATCGGACGACCCCGCCGGCGACCGCCATGTCGTAGCCGTCCTGAAAACGAAGATCCAATCCGATGTGCTTCATGGATCCAGAATAGGAGAATTCGCAAAACGATACAAGATATTCGCATATCAAGCATTGCATTTCCCCCACGCTCTGATACCGTTAAGGTATGAACGGCTTACACATTCCCAAGATCGGGCTCGGCACCTTCGGATCCGATCATATTCCGGCGACCGTGATGGCCGCTTCGGTGAAGGAGGCGCTTGCGATCGGATATCGGATGATCGACTGCGCCCGGGTGTACGACAATGAACGCGAGATCGGCGAGGTGCTCGCGGCAAGCAAGATCAAGCGTAGCGACCTGTGGCTTACCGGCAAGGTCTGGAACGACATGCACGGGAAGACCAACGTCATCACGTCCGCCGAACTGAGCATGAAGGATCTTCGGACCGATTACCTCGACCTCTTCCTCGTCCACTGGCCCTTTCCCAACCATCACCCGCCCTTTGCGCATGTGGATGAGCGCAACCCCGATGCGGTTCCCTATATCCATGAGCAGTTCATGGATACGTGGAGCGGCATGGAGGAGCTTCAAAAGAGAGGATTGGTCCGCCATATCGGCGTCAGCAACATGAGCGAGGCGAAGCTGCGGCTGCTCCTCCGGGACTGTTCGATCCGCCCCTATGCGGCGGAGCTGGAGCTTCATCCGACCTTCGCCCAGAAGAAGCTGCGCGGATACATGAAAGCGGAAGGGATCATCCCGATCGGCTACAGTCCGCTCGGAAGCCCCAATCGCCCCGAGCGGGACCGCACGGATGAGGACGTGGTCGACATGGAGCATCCGATCGTCGTCGAGCTTGCCAATAAGCACGGGGTCCACCCCGCCTCGATCTGTCTGAAGTGGGCATCAGGCAACGGGATCATCCCGATCCCCCTCTCCACGAAGGTGAACAATTTGCGTTCGAACTTTGAAAGCGTCCACTCCGATCCCCTGACGGAGGAGGAGTTGACGATGTTGGAGGCGGTCGATTCCGACAACCGCCTGATCAAAGGCCAGGTATTCCTCTGGGAAGGAGCCACCTCGTGGCACGACCTCTGGGATGAGGATGGAACGATAGCAGGCACAGGAGGCCAATCATGATGAAAGCGGCATTTCTACCGGGAAACTCCACCGTGGTGTTCAAGGAGGTTCCCATCCCGAAGCCCGGCTACGGGCAGGTGCTCGTCAAGACGAAAGCATCGACGATCTGCGGCAGCGACATCCGGGCGATCTACCGCGAGCACCTCGGCAAAGGTCCCG
>JAAZJI010000201.1 GCA_012800465.1 Spirochaetales bacterium | reverse complement strand
GGGAATGACCAAGTCCGGTTCGAGTTCGGTTATTATATGCACATGAGCGAGGTGAACATCATTGCGCCGTGGAAGGACAGCGAGTTCCTCGCCCAATTCGAGGGTCGCAGCGATATGATCGCCTATGCCAAAGAGCATAATATCCCGATCAAGGCCTCGATCGCCAAGCCGTACAGCGAGGACGAGAACCTGATCCACATCAGCCACGAGGCGGGAATCCTGGAGGATGCCTCCAAGCGGCCCGACGAGGATGTCTTCTCTCATACCCTCAGCCCCAAGGAGGCCCCCGACGAGGAGACGCTTTTGGAGATCTTCTTTGAGAACGGCCTGCCGACCAGAGTGGCCAATCTCACCGACGACATCGTCGTAACCGATCCCCTGGAGATGATTCTCTACCTGAACAAGGTCGGCCACGACAACGCGATCGGTCGGGTCGACATGGTCGAAAACCGGTACGTCGGCATCAAGAGCCGAGGGGTGTATGAAACTCCCGGGTGTGAGATCCTCTGGAAGGCCCACCGGATGCTGGAGGGGATCACGATGGACAAGGAGGCGATGCACCTCCGTGATTCCCTCATGCCCAGGTACGCCGAGCTGATCTACAACGGCTACTGGGGAGCCCCCGAGTTCAATATGCTCAGCGCCCTCTTCACCGAGAGCCAGAAGCAGGTGACCGGATCGGCGAAGGTCGCCCTCTACAAGGGCAACGTCATCTTCGCGGGGGTGAAGAGCCCGGTCTCCCTCTATGACGAGGAGCTTGGTTCGATGGACAAAGCCGGCGGCTACGATCCGATCGATTGCAAAGGGTTCATCCGGATCAACGCGATTCGCCTGATCGCCCAATCGAAGCGGAAATGAAACATTTTTGCGCTCTCTTCCGATTCATGATACGATGAAACCGGTGGGAGCGCAGTCATGGATGCAAAACACTATATGCGCCTCGCGATCGAGCGGGCACGGGAAACGATGAACAAAGGGCTCGGAGGGCCGTTCGGAGCGGTCGTGGTCGACCGCAGCGGTCAGGTCTTCGTCGCCTCCAACTCCGTTCTGGGCGATCATGACCCGACCGCCCATGCGGAGATCAATGCGATCCGGATGGCCTGCGAGGCCAACGGCACCCACGATCTGACCGGGGCGGTCCTCTACGCGACGGGGCACCCGTGTCCGATGTGCCTGAGCGCCTGCATCTGGGCGAACATCAAGGACGTCTATTACGCCGCTCGAGCCGAAGATGCCGAAAAGATCGGATTCCGGGATGACTACATCTACCACTACATCGAGGGAGGCCATCACGACAGGTCGGTCCTCACGATCGAGGAGGTCGACCGGGCGGAAGCCTTGAAGCTCTATGAGGAATACGCCGAAATGGAGCACACCCTGTACTGAGAACGCTATTGAAGCTCCTGATAGTGTTCGATCCCGAGGGCGAGGATCTTCTGGATGTGTTCATCGTTCAGGCGGTAGAGGACGTTCCGCCCATCCTTCCGGAAGCGGACCAGCCGCTGGACTCTGAGGAGCTTCAGCTGCTGGCTGATCGTGGATTGCTGCATCCCGAGCTCTTCACTGATCGAATTCACCCCACGCTCGCCCTGCTCCAACAGGAAGAGGATCTTCAGGCGGGTGGGATCGCCGAACACCTTGAAGAAATCCGCGATATCGACGATCTCCTCTTCCAGGGGCAATGTCACTTCATCACGCTTCATCGTTTCAGTATACCTCCTTCGGAAGCAAAAGAAAAGGAAAGCCCCCTATGTTCAAAACATGAAAAGTACTGTAGTGTTTGCTATCCCCTGCAAGGAGATTGAACGATGGACATCAAAAAAGACGCGGCCAGACTGGTGCTTGAAGATCAGGATGTGACCCTTCCCATCATCACCGACTCGATGGGCGGCAAGGCGATCGACATCACCTCCCTGAGAAAGCGGACGGGCTTCATCACCTATGACCCGGGGTACGCCAACACGGGATCGGCGATGAGCGAGATCTGCTATGTGGACGGTGAACGGGGAATCCTCCGGTATCGGGGATACGACATCGAGGATCTGGTCGAACACTGCGAGTTCGTCGAGGTCGCCCACCTTTTGATCAAGGGCGAGCTGCCCAACATGAAGGAGCGCCACCTCTATGCGGAGATGCTCAATCGCCACTCCCTTCTCCACATCGATATGCGGAACTTCTTCCGCGACTATCCGCAGGACTCCCACCCGATGTCGATCCTGGCGGCGATGGTGGTCTCCCTTTCGGCGTTCTATCCGGAACTCGAAGATGTCGACCCGCAAGCGAACATCGACCTCACCGTGACGCGCCTGCTTTCGAAGATGCGGACGATCGCGGCGTTCACCTACCGACAGATGAACGGACTCGATTTCGTGAACCCCTCCTACAAGTTCTCCTACTGCGAGAACTTCCTGAACATGATGTTCTCCACCAGCGTGAACGCCTACGTCCCCCCGCCGCTCCATGTCCAGGCATTGAACATCCTTCTGATCCTTCACGCCGACCACGAGCAGAACTGCTCCACCAGCGCGGTGCGGCTCGTCGGTTCCAGCGATGCGAACCTCTACGCTTCGGTCGCCGCCGGCTGTTGCGCCCTCTGGGGGACGAAGCATGGCGGAGCGAACCAGGCGGTGATGCAGATGCTGCTGAAGATTCACAATGAAGGCTTGACGGTCGAACAAGTCGTCGAAATGGCCAAAAACAAGGAAAACGGATTCCGCC